>NZ_CP196189.1:0-1126 GCF_051553595.1 Streptomyces sp. HUAS TT11 | reverse complement strand
GCCCTGCCAGGTCCTCGCGCTTCATGAAGAGGTTGATCCCGTACGCCGCCGACAGGTTGGACAAGGCGTGGAACGGAGTGGGGTAGAACCCGACCCGGCATCGGGGGAGCTTGTTGATCGCGGTGTCGAATTGCGTGAAGTCCATGCGTCCAGCGTCAGTCACGCCTCTGGATTAGCACAAGCAATGATCCCTCCACGGTCGATAAGCTATCCTTAACTTCATGTCTTGGTCGTTCGATCCGCGGCATCTGGTGACCCTTGCGGCCGTCGTGCGGCTCGGCTCGTTCGCCGCTGCCGCAGAGGAGCTGGGCTACACCCAGTCCGCGGTCTCGCAGCAGGTCGCGGAACTGGAACGACGGGTCGGTGCGCGAGTCGTGGTCCGGCGGCCCGTCCGTGCGACCGAGGCCGGACAGGTCCTCCTCGACACCGAGGCCGCGATCAGCGAGTCGATGAGTCGCGCCGCCACCGAGCTCGCAGCGCTCGCGGACGGAACCGGCGGCGAGGTGCGGCTCGGCGCGTTCATCTCGGCGGCAGCCTCCATCGTCCCTCCCGCGCTCGCACGCCTGCGTGCGACCCATCCGGCAGTTCACATCACCCTCCGCGAACTTGAGCAGCGCGAAACACACGCGCTGCTGTTCCGCGGAGAGATCGACCTGGCCATCACCTTCGACTACGAACACGCTCCCGGGCCAGTGCCCGCCGGGCTCACGCAAGAGCACCTCATGGACGATCCGATCATGGTCGTCCTTCCCATCGGCCATCCCCTGGCCGGAGCTGACAGTGTCACCCCAGCCGACCTGCCGTCGAACGCATGGATCAACACCGCGGTCGACGCCCGCGACCTGGCAGCCTCACCCCTCGACCGCGACCGGGTAAGCGGACACCGGTTGGACTTCGACGGCATGGACTTCCGCACCGCGCTCAATCTCGTCGCGGCAGGTCTCGGCGTCGCACTGCTGCCGCGCTTGTTGCTGTTGGACGCCCCGCCGAGCGTCGTGGTCCTGCCCATGCGACAGCCCACACTCGTCCGTCGCCTCTACACCTGCCGACTCGACACGAGAAGCGTGACCGCATCCATCAGACGGCTGGAGACGTACCTGCGGGAGGCAGCGGCGGAAATCTGAAA
>NZ_CP196188.1:0-100466 GCF_051553595.1 Streptomyces sp. HUAS TT11 | reverse complement strand
ACACCGCACCGATCCTCGAAATCCAAGACCCGGCCGCGGCGGGCCTCGATCCGGGCCCGGTCCTCGGTGATCTTGGGGGTGGTCTTGCGCTGGATCGCCTCCACTACGGCCCAGCGCACCAGCTTGCTGCCCTGTTTGGTGACGTGCCCGCGGCGGACGGTGGTGTCGGACTCGTAGTGCCGCGGGGTCAGCCCCGCCCACGAGCACAGCCGGTCCGCGGAGGCGAACCGGTGCACGTCACCGATCTCAGCCACAAGCACCGCCGCCAGGGTGGTGCCGATCCCGGGCAACTGCTGGATGGCCCGGTAGCCGGTGTGGTCACGAAGCCGTTCCGCGATGCGGCCGTTGAACAGGGCTTCCTCGGCATCGAGTCCGTCGATCAGCTTCAGTAACGACGCGACGCGCTGGGCATACGGGCCGGTCAGCGCGGTCTGCCCCAGTCGGGCTCGGCCGTCGATGCCGAACAGGTCGGACGCCGGGATGAGTGCGCGGCCTTGGCCACCACGGCGTGCACCTGGGCTTTCAGCCCGGACCGCAGCGCGACGAGCTTGGCCCCGTAGCGCACGAGTTCGCGCAGCTCACGAACCTCGGTGGCGCGATCCAGGCTTCCGGCAGTCGGCCCATCCGCAGCAGGTCCGCCAAGTCCGCAGCGTCCCGGATGTCGTTCTTCACGCGCCGGTAGGCCAAGCCTTTCATGCCCAGTGGGAGCGAAACAGAACCCGCCTGCACCACGCCTTCACGCACCGTCAGACATCTAGATACCCCACAACGTGACAACACCGCGATGCCGCCTACCACCAGCAGTTCCTCGCCGAGCTGCTCGACGCCACGGCGCGGGTCGGATCCCGATGCCGGACGAGTGGGAGGTCCGCGGACGCCATTGGGCCACCCGAGCCACCAACGATCGGGGCACTTCACCGGCATAGCCATTGCCCCACCAGCCACGAGCGACCTGGACGCCGATCTCGAAGTCGATGTTGTCGGGAGGCAAAGGCAGCAATGAGACCGCGCCGACGGTGTGGCCGATGGCGAGATCAGTGACCTTCCAACGGCCGAGTGGCGGCTCGATGGTTGCGCTGTCTGCGCCCCACCTGGAAACCAGATGCTGCATGGCAGCCATGTCCGGAATGGGGTTCATGGCCGGCGCCAACCATCGAGCAACCTCTCCGTCACCGAAGATGCTCAGGGCCGCTTCAACATCGGACATCGTCCACGGAGCAAGTTGCAGGCGTGCGGTCTGAACTAGCCGTCGATGTCGACCGAATGCGAGCTCTGAGTCATCTCTGTATTCCTCTACGTCGCCGATTGCACAGGTTTCGGTGCGATCCAGACGTTCGTCAGTTGGCGTGTTCGCGCGGTGCGCGGTCGGGTACCGTCGCGCGGCCCGGGAAGCGACTGTCGACGAGTTCCTTGTATTCAGGGTGGTCGGCAATGTAGTCCGCCACGAAGGGGCAGTAGTTGGTGAGCTTCAGATCTTGCGCTCGTAGATCGTCCAGGGCGTGTTTGACAAGCCGGGTTGCGATCCCTCGGCCCCGGTACTCAGGCTCAACGAGTGTGTGGCTGAGCGTCACGCGTTGATTGCCATGCGGTGTGTGGTAGACGATCATGCCGACAACCTGTCCGTCGACCACGGCTTCGTATGATCCGCTGTCGCCGTTCTTCTGCACATTCATCTCGGGGTTCACTGGGTTCCTCTTGATATTTCCTTGAGTAGCGTGGTCTTCGCTGCTTGGGGTGAGGTCGTCGTTTCCGGTGGCGTCTGTGCGAACGTGTTCCAACGCAACGTCGAGAGCGACGGCGATGGGTTCACAGTTGTGCGCGGCACGAGCGAGCGTAAGGCTGCTGCCCGGCCAGGGCTTGATGGGACCACTCGTCTTGATGGACAGCTGAACGGGCATCGCGCCTAACCCAGCTGGTGTCACGGGGTGTGAGGAGGGAGGGCTGCCGGCGCGAGTGACTGAAGGGCGCGGTCAGGTGCCATCTTGAGTCGACGAGTAGTGAGCATGGAACTTCGAACGTCGTGCTCCAAAACTTTGCGGTAGCGCTCCCATCGGAGAAGGTCAGCGTCAGCGTGTACGCTTCGGTGGTCCGCGAGCGACATCGCGCAGGCCGTGACGACCGGCGGCGCCTGCCGCCGGTCTGGCCGTCCGGAGTGTGCCGACATCGAGGACCGAGGTGTCCGAGGCCGACGTACTTCAGCCACGGTCCTTCCCGATGCCGTGGTTGTTTAGAGGAAAGTGAACAGCTCGTCGGATTCGAAGCGCGAAATCGGGTTGCTGTACTGCTTCTTGGGGTCGGGGTAGCCGAGGAGCATCAGCACTGTCGCGGTGTGTCCGGTTTCGCGGATCTTGAACGCCTCGTCGACGCAGGCCGGGTCGAACCCTTCGAGTGGCATGGCCTCGACGCCGAGCTCAGCGGCCGCCATCATGGTCATACCCAGCGCCATGTAGGTCTGCTTTTCCATCCAGTGTTTCATGTTCTTGTCGCCGTACATGCGCGGCAGGCTGAGGAACTTGAGGAAGTCGCGGTTCATTGACTCCCGCAGCTCCTGCTGTGCCAGGTCTGGGAACCGGCCATCGGCCCTCTCCTTCGAGAACACCGTCTCGACGTGGCTCTCGGGCAGATCTGTCCGGGTGGTGAGAATGATGGCGTGCGACGCGTTCAGGATCTTCTCGCCGTTGTCGAATTCGCCCAGGTTGTTGGCAAGCTGCTCTTTGCCTTCGGGTGTGGCGAGGACGTAGAAATGGTTGGGCTGGATGTTCGTCGACGTAGGCGTCGAGCGCAGGAACCTCAGCAGCTGCTGAAGGGTTTCCTCAGGAATGGTCTTGCTGGGGTCGAGATACCTACTGAGGTGCTTGCTCATGAGCTTATCGAGATTCACGTCAATCTGCCTTCTTCTTGTAATCAGCAGGTAAGGAGAGGTGGTTCGTCGAGTTTGGGCTAGTTCTTGCCGCGGGAAAGTAGTTCGCTGATGCGCTCGAAACTGATGCCTGCCGTCGCCGAGGCGAGGTCGCCCCTGGATGAAGTTGTCGGTGCGGCCGGTAACGACGATCCGCCCCTTGGCCGCGTCGACGGCGCTACGTACGCGATTGACTGCCTCGTCGAAGCCGCGGATCGGTTGATCGGGATTGCCCGAGGTGTCCTCGCCCCCGATACCGGCCGGACCAAACTCCACGGCGTCCTCAACGGTCGCGGCGACGTCTTCAGGCGTGTCGCCGTAACCGTCCTCGACGCCATCTCACCTCGCTGCGGGACATGACCTAAGAGTCGCCTAACGCCAATGGGCGCACAATGCGGAATAATTTGAGCCAGCCTATGTGTGAGACGAAGGCACAATGATGGAGACCACCTCAGACACGGCAGTTGTAGTTCCGACCATGGCTGGTCCTGGAGTTCGTGTCGGCGCTGGTGGCAAGCTTGCGCGACTGCCTGATGGTGGCGGCGCCAGGCCATCCAGTGCAGGACGTGTTCTGCCTCCCGGACGGGTGGTGTGAGGACGAACGCCCTCAGGAGTCGGACGAGTTCGGGGCAGGTCAGCGGGACGAGTTGGGTTGTTCGGGCAGGGCGGGCTGTGGTTGTGGCAGCGGCGGTGAGTGTGAGGACGGCGGCGGCGATCAGGGAGAACAAGGACCAGCGCATCCAGGAGTTCCAGCAGGTCACCTGACCTTCGTCCAGGCCGGTGAATGTCTTGCCAAGCTGGAAGGTCTCCTCGATCCGCCATCTGTGGCAGATCACGTCCACGAGCTGGGCGAGGGTGATGTCGCCCGGCGTCCAGCAGCGGAAGAAGGAGAGTTCGCCGGTGTATCGGCGCCGGCGGGCGACCAGGATGCTGGTGCCGTTCTCGTGATGTCCGTCCGGGCTGTCGTCCGCTCGGACGTCGAGCCAGGCACAGTGGTACTCGCGGATGCCCTTCGTGCCGTGTCCGGCCCGCATGCGCATCCACTAGTGGGGCAGCACCTTGTTGATTATCTGGCGGATCTGCCACCTGCGGCCCGCTCCGTCGGTCACCACGTGTGTGTGGGACACGCCGACTGCATAGCCGAGCCCGAACGCCCGTATTTGCGTGCGGAGTTCACGGCCGGAATAGACCTCGTCGTCGGCGAACCAGCGTGCGTCGATGCCCAGCTGGAGCGCGCCTGCGACCATGGCGGCGGCCTGCTGCGGCTGGGTGGCGAGCATGATCTCCTCCGGGACACCGGCCGCGTCGCGGCGTTTCTCGTCCGCGGCCCAGTCCTTCGGGAGATACAGGGCCCGGTCGATCACCACCCTCGCCGTCTCGGTGACGGCGGCGAGGTGGACGGCGACCTGGCACAGGCCGACACCCTTGAGTGCGCCGGAGTACTGGCGTCCGGCTCCCACACAGTCGGTGGAGGACTTGGCGTCGCCGGTCTCATCCGCGACCAGCACCACATCCTGACCTGCGAGTTCACGCATGACGAGACGGGCGATCTCCTCCCTGGCCCGGCCGTGGTCGAACTTCGCGTGTGACAGCAGGTGCTGCAGTCGGTGCGAACCTGGAGGCCCAGCGCCTGGGCCAACGTCCAGCAGTTGCACGTGTCTACCTCTGCCAGCAGTCCGCTGATCATCTCCGCCGCCGTCGCGCGCGTCTCAGGCCGCGCGAAGCAGTCCGCGATCACCTCCAGCGCTGCCCCGAACACTCGGCCCCAGACTGCCTGGGCTATCGTGACCTCCACGGCCACCACTTCTTGAAACGTCGTCACAAACGTTCATGATCTCGGTGGCCGTACCCGTACCCCCATCCGGCCCCGCGAGCTGCTGACCAGCGCAGACGCCGGAACTACAGCTGCCGTGTCTATTGCTGACACACGGCCACTTGCTCGCTCGCGATACTTGGACGATGGACAGCTACCAGGACAGCGCTACGCTGAACGGTCAGGCGATTCCGGGGAGATCAGGAAGCTGCGACAGCGCCGCACAGTTCGTGGAGCAGAGCCCGGGCCGCGAAGCGTTCACCCTCGCCTCTGTGTAGCGAGCATGGGATCTGATGGGTGACCGCCCCGTAGCGGCAGCTCGGCGGCAGCGGCGAATCTCTGCGCTCAGAGCAGTGAAGCGTGCAACCTCTCGAACATGCCGCGAAGTTCCGTAGCGTCGATCGGGTTGATCTCCATCTGCATGTGACACACGTCATCGTCCCCGTTGGGGGTCAGGCGCGCGAAGAAGGCGAAATCGTCCCTTACGGGCTCGGCTCTCAGCGTCAGCGGGTCGTTGCGGCTGGGAGTCACTGCCACGGAGAACCGGCTGCCCGATGGAACGCGGAGGTGGGAGAGCATCGTGGCCGCGAAGTCCGCGACCTCCGCCATGCTGAGACAGGCGGTGAAGTCGGCCCTCAGCGACGAGCACCAGTCGGCCGTGACCCGCCAGTCGTCCCCGCCGCTATGGGCTAGTTCCACCCACGCGTTATCGCCGCCGAGGCGTATCCACGGCCTTTCCATCGTCATGTCCTCGCCCTCCGACGTCCTGGAGCCGTGATCTTATAAAGCAGTGGCGGGACATGAGGGGGCAGTGGCATCTCAGTCGTCGAGGCCACCACCCCGGTCAGCAGCGATCACCTCGACGGCGGTGCCTCGTCGCTGTAGTGCAAACGGAGCCGTTCGACCATCGCTGCGGCCTTGCTGTGCCCACCGCGAGGTGCGTCCGGCCATTCGTCGACTCGTTGCCACCAGTACTCGTGGGGAGTTCCGGGATACCGAGGCAGGAGGTGGACGTGTAGATGCGGCACGTTGTCCCCGATGACGGCGGCGTACACGTGCTCGGCCCCTCCGGCTTCGCGGAGGGCGCCGGCGGCTCGGGTACACCACACACCCACCCGCTGAGCTTCCGCCTCGGTGAGATCAGCAAGGCCAGGAGCATGTCGGCGGGGTTCCACCAGAAGGTGACCGAGATAAACCGCGCCTGCTCCACCGGGAGCTTGCGGTGACAGATGTGAGACCACCACCAGGTCGTCCATCCACACAGCACCTCCGGGCATCAGCGAGTCGTCTCGGTGCTTGCGGCAAACGAAACAGCCTCTTGCCGCGCCGTCATCCGCCACGAGAGCTTCCCCCATCTCCTCCGTAATGGCTGAGGCCCACCATCAGAGCAGTGCGGTTCACGCCTGACAATGGCTGACCCATGAGGGGGATCGGCGGGTGGCCGAGTGCGTACAGCTCCGGACTGCGCGTTGCAGTCGTCCTTCCGTTGCCGGTACTACGCCTGCGCCGCCGACAGGCGGATTCGTCGTCGGTCAGACTTCGTCTTCCATGCGGATGGCCTTGCGAAGGTTGTCCTGCGCCTTGCGTGCCTTGCCCTCGTCCTGCTCCAGCAGTGCCCCGGCGATAGCGTCCAACTTCCGTTGGATCGCATGCTCGGCCCGCCGTTCTGCATTCTTGAGCAGGGCAAGCAGCAGCAGGGTGACGGACGTCATCAGGTCCCCGGCCAGCAACTGCCAGGTGACTTCCAGTCCCGCCGCGTGTGCGGCGATGAACAGGGCGACCAGCACCAGGCAGACCACGTAGAACGCTGGCGAGCTGGTGAAGTTCGACGCGGCTTCGGAGAACCGCTCGAACCGTCCCCTTTTCCCCGCTGCGGGATGTCGAACGAGCATGGGCCTTGACCTTCGGCAGGAGGGGCTCGGGAGTGATCGAGTACCCGCAAGTTCAGGCGCCAACGCGTCCCAAAGCGCCCTGGACAACGGCCCGTCGGTGAAACGCCATGGTGTTACGTGATCGTGGCGGGCGCGCTGAGCGGCCTGGCGGCCGTGTTGACCACCGCGGGTCTGCCCGCCTCGTTCCACTCGACTGCCGCACTTCCGACCAGCATTGCGGCGGCCATATACAAGCGTCTTGCTGGAGCCACCACGGCAGCGTTCAGGCCGCCCTCCCGTGGTTCTGAAAGGAGCCGGAGGCTGCGTCACCAGGCGCTGGCACCGCCGTCGACTGCGTAGTTGGCCCCGGTGATGTAGGAGGCACGGTCTGACGCGAGGAAAGCACCGAGTTCGACGATCTCCTCGGGTCGGGCGAAGCGCCTGAGGAGGGTCTTCCCGGTGATCGCCTCGCGGGCGGCCTGGTCGTCGCCGAGGTCGCGGTCACTGGCCGGGGTCAGCACGGGGCCGGGGCTGATGGCCACCGCGCGGATCCCATGGGGTGCGCCCTCAAGAGCCATCTGCCGTGTCATGCCGATGACGCCGGCGTTGGCCGCGGTGTGCCCGACCATCGGGGGATTTTGTCCGGCGATCATGCCGGCCATGGACGCGATGTTGATGATGACGCCGCCGCCGCGGCGCACCAGGTGGGGCCAGGCGAACTCCGAGACGAAGAAGGGGATGTCGAGCTCGCCGGTGATGGTGGCGTGCCAGTCCTCGACGGAGAAGTCGGGCATCGGGCCGAAGCGCAGCGAGGCGGCATTGTTGTAGATGACGTCGAGACCGCCGTAGGCGGCCACGGCACCGTCGACGAGGCGCCGCGCTTGCTCGGGGTCGGTGAGGTCGACCGGTGCGATGCCGGTCATCTCGCCGCCTGCCTGGCGGACGAGTTCTGCTGTTTCCTCGTTGGCGTCGGGGTGGATGTCGGCTCCGACGACCTTCGCGCCTTCTCTGGCGAAGACCTGGGCCGCGACGCGCCCCATGCCTGCGCCGGTGCCGGTGATCAGCACGATCTTGCCGTCAAGAAGAGATGTCATGGGAATGCTCCTGGTCACAGTGGTGTGCGGGGTAGGTTGGGTGGTGCCGCGGCCCCCCGGGCACACGCTGGAGGTCGCGCGCCCGGGGGCCCGGTGTCCGGGGGTCTGTGCTGCGGCCCGGTGGTGTGGGCCGTTCGAGCGGCTACTTGGTGCTGGGGTGAACGGTGCCGGGAGGCGTCTGACCGCGCAGCTCGTCCAGGAACACCCCGAAGTTGCCTTCCGACCAGTGCTCGACGGACTGACCGCGGATGACGCGGTCGATGGAGATGCCGCTGAGCTGGACGTCGCGGCCGGAGGCGGGGATGCCGAAGACCGTGCCGGTGTGGCGGCCCGCGAAACTCCAGCGCGTGACGACCTTGTCGCCCTCCACGATCTGGTCCAGGACGGTCATCTTGAAGCCGGTGAGCCCGGCCTTGATGTTCAGGTCGCCGTTGATCCAGTCGTCCCGGTTCTCGGGGCCGTTGAAGCCGTGGAGCACCAGGTCCTTGGATATGTAGCGGTCGAAGCCGGCGGCCAGGTCGCCGTTGTAGCTGGCGTAGTACGCCGAGGCGACCTGCAGCGGCGCCAGGTAGTGGTGGTGGGCCGAGTGACCGGACGAGGCGGCGTGCGGTGCCGGGCTCTGAGCCGCGGCAGGGACGGCCACGGCGGTCAGCGCACCGGCGACGGTCAGACCGGCCACGACGCCGAGCACGTTCTTGCGTCCCGCGGACGCGGTAGCGGTGACGGCGGGGGCGGCCACGGCCTCACGGGTCTTGGTGAAGATCACAAGGCACTCCTCAGCTGAGCATCGGCGCCCGACGGCAACCGATGTGATTGACGCGTCAAGCATCTGCCTGAGCTTGACAGGCGTCAAGCAGTTGCCCGGATCAAACCTCCCGCGACCTACCGGCCAGTGACCGGCATGGAAGACTCAGAACACCAGTGATTGCCTTGCCGCCCTGCCGGGGCTGCGGACCCGCACGCCGCTCACCAGGCACGACGGGTCATCCCGGACCGCGTGAGCGGGGCAGGAGCGATCGGTATCGGGCGGACCAGGGCTGAACGGAGCGAGGCCAGAGTGACCGACGGAACACCGCGAGAGGCGCCGGCGGCGAGGGCGCGCGGCAAATACGCCCCCGTCCGGCTGCCCGAAAGCGAAATCCTCCGGCGGGGCCTGGACACCTTCGCCGAGCTCGGCTACGCAGCGACCACCATGAGGGAGCTGGCCCGGCGGCTCGGCGTGAGCCACAACTTCATCCACGAACGCTACGGGTCGAAGGACGACTTCTGGCGTGCGGTGGTGGACTTCGGACTTCAAGACGGCCAGCCCGCGCTCGACCGGCTTCTTACCGACTGCCGCGACGCGGAGGAACGCCTGCGAGCCGTCATCGTCCACCTGTACCGGCTTGCCGCGAACGACTCCGCCATGAACCGGTTGCTCACCGACGAGTCGACCCGGGACTCCAGCCGCCTGGACTATCTCCACCAGCAGTTCATCAAGCCGTTCTGGGACAGCATCGAGCCGACCGTCAGCAGCCTCATGGCAGCCGGCCGCATTCCCCGCGTCCCGGCGCACATCCTGTACTTCGCCGTCACGGGCCCTGCGCTCGCTCTGGCCCAGGACCCGATAGCCGACCGGCTCAGCCCCGATGTCCGGCCGACGGCGGAGCATGACAGGATCGCCATGGCAGACGCGCTCTCCGCTGTCGTCCTGCACGGCCTGCTCCCACCGCATGCATAAGGCAGTCCCTCCCGCCCGGGCTTGACCCTTAGCGTTCGGTGTCGAATGGTGTGTCGAGCGTGATCACTCGTTCGGCAACCGGCGTACACGGAGGTGGTCTTCGGCTGAGCATGTGTTCCGACCTCGCAGCGAGCCGGTTCCCTCGACCCCACCTCGGCCGGCTCCACGGTCGGCAACCGCTGACCTCGTCACCGTTTCGGTAGCAATGGGGGGACCGGAACTCGGAGTTGGCGTGGCTTTCTCCCCCCTCTTGCGGCCACGTCCTTCACATAGCGCGGCACTACAGGGCGAACGCTGGTTGATGCGGCACCAATTGGTCGGCAATGCCTGCCCTCGTTGGGACCGTCGCCTGCCAGCTGACGGCCCGCACGTGAGTCCCTGTGATGGGCTATCTTGGCCGCTTGCGTAAAGCCCGTCGTTCTATGGAAGTTGATTCGGGGGACAGATGAATCTCCAAGGCGCGTACCTGGGCATGGCGGCTCAGGCGGTCACCTTGCTGGGGGAACCTGAAGTTGCCGCGTCATGGGAGAAGCCCAGCGCGTTGGCGGAGATGACGGTTGGTGGTCTAGCCGGCCACCTCATGTACCAGATTTTCTCTGTCAGTCCCGTGCCCCAGGCGCCGGCGTCCGCGGAGGCACCGATCCCCCTACTGGAGCACTACGCACATGCCGTGTGGGTTGATGAGCCGCTCGACGGCGAACTCAACACGGGCATCCGGGCGAGAGGGGAGCAGATCGCCTCCGAGGGCGTGCAGCCGCTGCTGGAGCAAGCTCGCGCTGCTCTCGCCGAGCTGCAGGCCGAACTCCCGGCGATGCCGGGTGACGCGGCGGTGTTCATCCCCTGGGGCGGGTGGGCATTGACCCTCAACGACTTCCTCGTGACAAAGATGATGGAACTCGCCGTGCACATGGATGATCTTGCCGTGAGCGTGAGAATCACCACCCCCGAGATCCCCGGCGCCGCGTTCGAACCCGTGCTCACCCTGCTGACGCATCTGGCCGTCCGTCGGCATGGTCAAGCAGCATTGCTGCGCGCCTTGTCCCGGGTGGAGCGAGCGCCATCAGCGATCAATGCGCTCTGAGCCACACGGCGTGACTCGAGGTGGGTCGTGGCGCAGATTTCGCGAGGCCGAGACGCTACGGCTGGGTGCTTGAACGATCGGCCGACTGCTGGCGTGGGTTGCGCAGCAGTTGACTCAGCGATGAGAAAGGGACGGTTGGTCGTTCAACCCGAGGCGCGCGACGGTACCCGGCGTCGGTGTGCCTGTATCCGTGTCGGCGGCTGCAGGCACACCCAGACTGCACGCAGACGACGCCGGGGCATCTGCGGTGCTCCCCGCGATGTCTTCAGTTGAGAGTGCCCATGCGCGCCGGCCTGGTCGTGCCGTGGACCCGCCGTGCGTGGGTGGCGTAGCGGCGACGCCCGATGACCGGTACCAGCAGGCGCACGGGCAGGGGCGCGTGGCCAAGTACCGCCTTGATGACCGCAGGGTCACCCTCATACATGGCCATGCCGAAAGCCAGCGGCAAGTCTCTTTTAGGGGTCGCGGCCATGCCGTGCTCGCCGAGTTCCCTCCACTCCGCGGCAGTGACATGCTTCTCCGCCAGCGGCAGGACCCACTTCTCCTCGGTCGTCATGTGTGCCAGGAGCACAGCCAGCAGCACCTCGAAGACACCGGCGAGCTCCTCACCGCCCTGCCCGGTGGAGCGCCAGGCGGGCAGGAGCCCGGTTGCCTCGGCATGCGCCTTGTCGATGGCGTGATGCTGTTCCTCCATCATGGGCACGATGGACGCGGCCTCATCGCCTCCCCGTTGGAGGAGCTTGGGCCACAGCAGGAGGTCCTCACCTTCGTGATGCGTGTGCAGGATGCGGCATATGAGCTCCGCATGCGCGCCTACGACTTCGGCGCGTGCGGTGTCGCCCGGTGCGACGTCCCGGATCAGCTGAGGAAGCAGCCGAAATTCGCGGCGCAATGCGGCATGGGCCATGTACATGTCCCGGACATCAGCCATGGGTGCGTCGACGGTCGAAGTCACTGCCATTCCTCGGATTCATAGGGCTACCTCACCGGGCACGCTAAGAACCACCTCCGGAGGTGAGGTGGTTGTCGCATTTCCCGACCGGGCCGCTGTGCCGACGGTTCAGGTGAGCGACCGCTTTCCGGTCTTTCTTGGGGAAGAGGTCTGCTCATGCCGGTGGATCATCGACACTGATGCCGGGTTCTTCAGAGCCCAGGACCAACTGCCCCCCTGGGGGCCCATTGCATCAGGCCGTCTGGCAGGGAGGTGAGAACGATCCTGCTCCCGGTGTGCACGATACTGCCGACTTTTGGTCTTCCCGCTTCCCGGGAGATGGTTTCGACCGGTCCCGCTCGCCAGGTGCGGCCTCGCTCGGTGGATCGGATCCTGCCTCCTTGTCCGCGAACCGTCACGTCCGGCGCCTGCGCAGCCGCCGGAGTACCTCGAGATCGGTGAAGGCGTGTCAGTTGTGCCTGGTGGAACGTGGGCGTGCCGCACCGAGCGGCCCGCAGGACGAGGATCCGCCTGGACGCTGGGATGGAGTCTCTCAAGCCTGCCCAGGGAAGCGATGTCCCGACGAGTCGCGCCCCGGAGAGGTTCCGAACTTTTTTCGGTATTCACGGTTGAACTGGGACGTGCTTTCGTAGCCGACGCGGTGAGCGATGTCTGCGACGTTTCCCGATCGGGTCCACAGAAGCGTTCGGGCGGTCTGCAGGCGGATGGTCTTTTGGAACTGCAGCGGTGTCGCGGACGTTGCTGCGCGGAAGTGCCGGTGGAAGGAGGAAGGGCTCATACCGCAGAGCCGAGCGAGAGCGGCGACGCTGAGCGGCTCGTGGTAGTGCTCGCGGATCCAGCCGATGGCCCTGCTGATGTGCGCGAGGCCGTTGTCGGCCCGGCCGATCTGCCGCGTGAGCGCGCCTTGGTCCCCGGTGAGCAGCCGCCACAGGATCTCCCGCTGGTACGACGGGCCGAGGATGCGCAGATCGTCCGGGCAGCGGGCGGCTCGTAGCAGTCGCACGACAGGATCGAGCAGCTTCGGCGTTGCGTCGCTGACGGCCAGTTCGCGGTGGGCGGGGGACGCGGGGGCGTCGGTCGTCTCCAGCAGAAGCGATGCGATGGCCTGTGGTCGGAGGCCCATGATGAAGATCGCGAGAGGCTTGTCGGGATCTGCCTGGAGGACCTGGCTCGTCGACGGCCAGTCATGTGAGGCGATCACGTACTTGCCGGCGCCGTACTCGTACGGCTCGCCGTTGAGTACGGTGCGCATGGTGCCCTGGGCGACGATCGCCAGAGTCGGGCCGGGCATGGCAGCGACGATCGGAGGCGTCGGCTCGTCCACGACCGCAACGCTCACGCCGTCCGCGATGGTGGCTCTGCGGCTGTCGTCCCCGACGTGTTCGAGGATCAGCGTCCGCAGCTCCTGCAGAGGCTCCATCCTCAAGCCCCGTCGGCCGGTGCCCTCGGGGGCACGATGTTGAGGATGGTCAGCCCGCCCTTCGGACAAAGACCCAGGTGAACTCGTGGCGTCGAAGTCGACCTGATCGGTGAGGGTGGAAGGAAAGGCGGGGGAGACATGGCCACTTCATACGGGGCGAACAACGGGGGAGGCCTGGCAGTACGCAGCCGTAAGGCGCTTTGGGGCACTGCCGGTTGGTGGGTGACGGGTACCGTGCGGGGGCTGTGGCACATGGCTAAAAGCCCGAGTGTGCCGCCATGGTGTGACCGTCGGTATGGGCGTCCTCTGATGGTTGAAGTTGCTCTTCCGCCCAGATGATCTTGCCGTGCCCATTGTAGCGCGTGCCCCAGCGCCGGGTGAGCTGAGCAACGATGAACAGGCCCCGACCGCTTTCGTCGAAGGTACGGGCTCGCTTGAGATGCGGGGAGACGCTGCTGCCGTCGGAGACTTCGCAGGTCAATCCTGTGCCGTGGAGGATCAGAGACAACCGGACCGGTGGGCAGGCATGGCGGAGGGCGTTGGTGACGAGCTCGCTGGCGATGAGTTCCGTGGTGGGTGCGGTGTCCTCAAGGCCCCACTCGGCGAGCGTCTGCGAGACGTGCTTGCGGGCCTGGGAGACGGAGGCAAGGTCGGCTGCGAGGTCCCAGCAGGCGACATTGCTGCTGCCGAACATGCGTGTGCGGGCGGCAAGTACACCGGCGTGGGCGTAACGCCTTTCGGACAGCAGAACATCGAGGGCGGACTGGCACATCGTGTTCAGGCCGGACTGGGATCCCAGGTCCGCCTTGACCAGCACAGTCCCATCGGTTCCGGTCGGCGGGTCGGGTGTTGCCGTGGTGTATCCGTGCAGGAGGAGGACACTGCCTTCCGCGAGATCGAGCTCGGTGGTCTCTGCGTGCGGTTGCATCTGCCCGAGCGGCGGGCTGGTGGGAACTTCGACCGCAGTGACCACGCCCTCGGGCAGGACAACAGTCGGAGCGGGATACCCGGCGCTGGCGAGGGTGCAGCGGGCGGTGACAGGGTCGTAGACCGCATACAGGCACGTCGCGGTGAGCTCGGACACGTCAGCGTGCCGGCTCCCGTTGGTGGGCCGTAGCCGGGCCAGAACATGCTCCAGGTGGGTGAGCAGTTCCTCCGGTTGTAGGTCCATGTCAGCCAGTGCGCGCACTGCGGCGCGAAGTTCGGCGACGATTGCGGGCGCGGCATCCCCGCCGTAGGGGACGGATCCCGCAACGAGCGCAACGCGGGCGGCTGGCAGGGGTATGACATCGAGCCAGTGGGCTTCAGGCCTTGTTGTGTCGTCGGCAGCCGTGCACCAAGCGGCGTGTTCCACCGCCGCAGGCTGCGGGAGCAGATCCGGTGGCATGTACGTCACCCAAGGCGAAGGCGTGTCGCGGGAGGGCATGTCTGGCATCTGCTGTACATCCGAGTTGAGTGGTGTGCTGTCGGCGTGTTGTCCGGGCCCCTCCGCAGGGGGAGAGGATTGTAGGCGCAGGCGTGCCCGGCAGATGACGATGCTCATGCCGAAGGACAACACAGCCGCGGCGATGACGACCGTACGGCCCCCTTCCGATACGCCGCGGATGGCGAAGCCGTAGACCGCCACGCTGGTTACCAGCGTCGCAACCCCGATGGTGAGAGTGCGCCGTACGGAAAACAGGGCGGCGGCCACGAGGGGCGCCAGTACCGAGTAGTCGGACCAGCGGACCAATCCGCCTGCGGAGGCACGCAGTTGTACCGCACAGGTCGCTCCTAGGTAGAGGGCGAGCAATGACCCCGGCTGCCACGGTAGGCGTCGTACAGTGCTCATCCTGGTCACTGTCCCTTTGTGGTTGGCGTGTGGTACAGCGTGTCCGTCTGCTTGGGCCGCCACTGGCTCTTCGAGGAACGACAGTGGTATCGGCTGCGTTGCGTGTATGTCACCCGGGCCGGGCGAGCGGGTAGGACCGGCATGCACGCGCACGGGGTGGGGCTGTTGTCTTCCACGGGTCTTCGAAGTGGGCAGGGATGGCTGCAGTGCGGGAGGTTGTCGGGTGTCGGCCGTTTCCGCAGTCAGGCGGTGGCCTCTGGCGTAGGGCATGCGAGGGCCTCCGGGGGGTGGGGGGAGTGGGCAGGGCAGTGGACGGCCACCATGGCGAGGTCGTCGTTCAGGTGCCCACCTGCATAGCTCTTGAGGTCTTGGCTGATGTGTCGCAGAAGGATGTGCGGGCACTGCCAGGCCCACGTGGAAGCGCGTTCAAGGAAGGGATAGAAGTTCCCGGTGGCGTCGCGGGCCTCAACGAGCCCGTCGGTGTACAGCAGCAACGTGTCGCCGGGACCAAACGCGAAGGTGTCGAGGGGGAATGAGTCCGCCGTGCTTCCGGCCAGACCAAGTGGTGGAGCGGGCCGACTGCCGCACAGGAGGGTCGTTTGGTCGCGTTGCTTCAGCAGAGGCGGGGGATGCCCGCAGTTGACGACCCTGACCGTCTCTTCCCCATCGGGAAGTTCGACCAGCGCAGCGGTGATAAAGCGCTCGGCGCTGTCGGGATCCCTCTCGGCCATCTCGGCCAGGTGCCTGCGGACGCTGCGCTCCAGAGCGGCCGCCAAGTCCGGGAGTTTCTCGTGCTCATGGACGGCTTCGCGGAAGGCACCAAGGAGTGCGGAGGCGTCTTCGATGGCCGGCAAACCCTTGCCGCGGACGTCGCCTATGAGGATGCGGTTCGTGCAGCCGGCGCGGGCGACGGCGTACAAGTCGCCGCCCACCAGAGCGTGCGCGGTGGCAGCCCGGTACATCGACGCGATACGCAAAGAGCCCAATGTGCGAGGGAGGGGCCGCAGCAGAACTCGCTGGGCCGCCTCGGACACGGCTCGCACCTGTGTGAGTTCTCTCAGATCGCGGTCGTGCAAAGCGCGAGCAGCGATGGCAAAACCGGAGACTGCCAGCACAGCGCCGATGTGGATGGGCAGCAGAGCCGTGTGCACCAGATCGTCGTGCCAGTCGACGAGGACCACTGCAGCACTGGCGGCCAGAGCCATGGCGACCGTGAGCCGGGTCCGTGCGATTGCCGCGGTGCAGGTGGGGGCCGCCACGAGGAGCGGCGAGAGGTGAATGGCCAGAGGGGCCACGGATGCCACAAGGGTGATCACCGCGATCAGCAGGACGGGGAGCGCCACCTGCGCTCGGGTGCCATCGGCCGGTACCCGACTGCCGCCTGGGAAGCCAGGCCGAAAGTGCCTTGTCCGTTGCTGTGTCGGACAGACCTCGCGGCCGTCGGGAGCCGGCGCTGAGACACCGCTGGCAAGGAAGTTCATGGGTGGTCCTGCGAGGGGTGAAGCCGGGAGTGCGCTCTCTGCTCCTGAGAAGCAGCGCGCTGTGGCGGAGATCATCCAGCCTGTTGGGATCCAATAAAGCGGTTATGTTGCTCTTACCGAATCCTTGGCGCATTCTTGCCGTATCGCGAGAGATTGTTTCCGCTATGCGGACTCCAATATGCGACGTGGGGAGGACCTGGTCAAGGCGTAACGCGTTAAGAAATCCGAACGCGAGGTGCTGACAATGGCTGACCCAATGGTGGATCGCCGCTGATGCCCGGACTGGGGGCGCAATTTGAGCCTCGATCTCTCGGAGCGCAGAGTTCTTCGCATCGTGTCGGATCACCTGTGGGACACGCTGCTTCCGCAGTGTCTATATCCGTGGCGGAAGCTACCCCTGTCCGCGACGCTGCACCGGGGGACCGAACAGGCTTTAAGGCTCGAGAATCCAGAGCACCTGCCCGTATTGCCGGTCTACCGGTGCGAGGCGATGTGCGGAGTACAGCTAGCAGGCATGCTCACGGGCAGATCCCCCTGAGAGGCTGGGTCACATGCTCCGCTGCATGATTGTCGATGACAGCCCTCGCTTCCTCGAGGCTGCCCGCTGCCTGCTTGAGTGCCAGGGCATTGCCGTGGTGGCAGTGGCCTCCGACAGCGCGCAGGCGTTGCGGCAGGTTGAGCACCTCATGCCGGAGGTGGTGCTGGTGGATATCGATCTAGGTGCCGAAAGCGGCCTGGACCTGGCCCGTCGGCTGCAGTGCGAGACCGGCCCGTCCCCTCCGTGGGTCATCTTGGTCTCCAACCACGCCGAGGACGAATATGCCGACTTGATCGAGGAGATCACCGTAGCGGGCTTCATAGCGAAAGATGGTTTGTCGGGCGACGCCATTCGAGCCCTGCTCGCCGGGGAAGACGAGGATCACCAGGGCGGCTCGGTCATCGGGACTCCAGAAACGTGACGACCGCGCGGACGCGACGGTGATCGTCGTCGGTCTCCGGTAGGTTCAGTTTCGCCAGGATATTGCGCACGTGCTTCTCCACCGTTCCTTCGGAGACCCACAGCCGACGGGCGATGCCGGCATTGGAACGGCCCTCGGCCATGAGCTCCAGCACCTCGCGTTCCCGTGTGCTGAGCACTGCCAGAGGCTCCTCTTTGTGATGGGCGGACACCAGCTCGTGCACCAGTGAGGGATCGACCACCGCACCGCCCCTGGCGATCTGCTGCAGCGCCTCCAGGAAGTCCTGCACGTCATTTACACGGCTCTTAAGCAGGTAACCAATGCTGTGGCCACTGTCCAGCAGTTCCAACACGCACTCCACCTCGGCATACGCCGACAGGACCAAAATGCCCATGTCAGGGAACTCCTGCCGGATGGTGCGAGCTGCGTCCAGCCCTTCAGTGGCCTGTCCGGGCGGCATCCGGATGTCGAGTACGACCAGATCCGGCGTCGCTCTCCGCACCATGTCCAGCAGCTGGACTGCATCGCCGGCTTGCCCCACAACCGCGCAGCCCGCACGCTCCAGCAGGCTGGCCAGTCCTTCGCGAAGCAGGACGTCGTCCTCGGCGAGGACGATCCGCAGACCCGCCATGATCGGTCCGCTGTCGCTCGGTCCAGCCCCAGCGCCGAACGTCGAGCTTACTGGCGTCATGCCTACCATTGTCCTTGAGCCTCGTCGGGCGAGCACCCCGTAAAGCCCGCATAACCTGTCGCTCCGACAGGGAGGAACCAGTGCACGAGCTCACTTCCCCCACTCAGAGAGCTGGCGCCAGGAATGGACTCACGTGCCGCATGATCGTCGTGAGTAGCCTCCTGATACTCCTCATCGGCTCGGCCTTCGTCATCCTGTTCCGCTCGGTTGCAGACCTGCGTACCACCCAGCAGCATGCCCAGCAGTCCGAAGAACTGCTCATGGCGGTCGACCAGGTACAGCGCCAGTTCTTCAACCTTGAGGCAGATGCGCGCGGCTACGCGCTGACCGGGCAGCAGCAGTACCACACGGGCTGGAAGGCCGCCCAGGCCGCCTTCCCCAAAGAGGCCAGCGCACTGACGCACCTGGCCGGCATCAACCCTGAACAGCGGTCCACAGCGGAACGGATACGGCAAACGGGCATCGCCTATATCAAGGAACACCCCATACCTTCGGGAAGCGCCGCAAAGCATGCCCCTCCAATGAGACAACGCATCACCACAATGGAGCGGGACGACTGGCGCGCGGAGCCGATCCGAGACGAGTTCTATCGCATCGTGGCCACCAGGCAGAGTCTTGTGACGGCCCGTGAGGAACGTGCCGTGGCCACCGCCGACCGGGCAGTCGCCGCATCCGTCGGAGGCCTGACGGGATCGGTGTTGCTCATCACAGCATTCGCGGCCTACATCATTCGAGCCATCGTGCTCCCCGTGCGCCGAACTGCCGCCATGGCCGACCGACTCGCCAACGGGGATCTGAGCGCACGTACGCCGGAAACAGGCGTCAGCGAGATCGGGGGGCTGGAGCGCAGTTTCAACCGCATGGCCGACTCACTGCAGGAAAGCCACGCCGAACTGTCCACCTCACGGTCCAGAATCCTCGCCGCCGCCGACCGAGCCCGGCAACGCATCGAACATGACCTGCACGACGGCGCCCAGCAACAACTGGTGGCGGTCATACTGGAACTGAAGACAGTCCACAGCGCCATACCTGAGGCCCAACCGGAGCTCCAGGCCAAGACGGCCCGGGCTGCCGATGAGCTCGTGGGGGTATTGGACGGTCTGCGCGAGCTCTCCCACGGTATCCATCCGGCCGTCCTTTCCAAGGGCGGCCTGCCCCCCGCGCTCAGAGCCATGGCTCGTCGCTCACCGGTTCCAGTCGAACTCGACGTGGATGTCCCCCAACGGCTGTCCGAGCCGATCGAGGTGGCCGCCTACTACGTCGTCTCGGAGGCACTGACCAACACCGCTAAGCACGCCCATGCGTCCTACGTCCACGTCTCTGCGCGGGCCCGCGACGACGTCCTGTACCTGTCCGTTCACGATGACGGTGTCGGAGGCGCCACATTGGGGCACGGCTCGGGCCTGGTCGGTCTCACCGACCGGATAAGAGCTTTGGGCGGCATCCTCACGCTCCACAGCCCCGATGGGCAAGGAAGCACCTTGCAGGCACGCCTTCCCCTGACGGAGCCATGACCGGCGCAATCGCTTCCGTCCCACTGCTGCGAGGTAAGCGAAGGTGCTCTTCCGCCGCCGGGCTCGGCTGCGGTAAGACCGGTGCCGGGCAGGACCATCGGCGCCTTCACGCACGGATCCGTCGTGGTCTCTGGTCGGCGTGATGTCGAGAGGATCGACGACCTGCTGCAGTGCATCGATGGTCGCCCGGTACGCCGTCCAGGGCATCGCCCGGCAGGTCTCGCCCTCGCCATACCGCACACGCCACTTCGACTCCTGTCAGCAGCGGCCTCGTCAACTAGCGCTCCGACCGCAGGCCACAGCGGTGGTTGCAGCGGAGCACTACGGGCGGATACGCAGGAGGGTGCTGAGCTGGGACGGCACCCTCCGCCGACGACGCTCTGTCAGGGGTCAAATGGTGAAGGCGCAGCACTTTGAGAACCATGGGGTGCTCGGCAAGCAGGGTCAGCGAGCCCCCGGCCTCGCGGATTCGGCGCGCGGCAGTGGCCACAGGACGTGCCCCCGCACAGTCCAGGAAGGTGACTTGCCTCAGATCTATGACGACATCGGGCTGAGCGCCACTACTGGCGGCGGTAAAGATGGCGTCAGTGTGGACGGCGGTGGCGATGTCCAATTCACCGGCAGCAGTCACCACGGTGGGACGAGGTCCGACAAAGACGGTGCAGATGGCTGGCACTTCGATTCCTCTCTTAAGGCACTGCTATCTATGGGGTTCCGGGCTTCGAATGCGCCCGGGGGGAGACACGGACAGGTCACGGGCCATGGCAGAAATATCGACGTCTCCGGGGGACAGAGCGCCGACGGGCTGCAAAACAACGCTCGGGCAGAGCAGATGACCGAAGCTGCCCAGAGACGACCTGACAGCGGCGACCACCACAAGTCGAGCACCGCTGGGGGAGCATCAGGCCGTTCCTGACTGCCCCCACATGCAGGCAATCAAGACGTCAGCAGGACCCCACGACGAAGCCACTTGACGCCGTCCTCGATCAAAGACTCACACACCACCTCACTGGTTGCTTGTCCACTAAGTACGCAGCGCGAACGGCCATGCCGGCAGTCCTCGGCAGCACGCGCACCCACGTCCCGACAAGCAGGACGCCGTACGGTTGCCGGATCAACGAACACGTCCACACTAGAAACACGGCTACGCCACGGTCATCCCAGCCAGCCCCCATCTCTCCCCCCAGCCAGCGCCACCAGCCATGTGTTACCGACAGAAGCCGCTCCTTGCCGCTCGTCACCATCTGTGGATGGGGACGAGCCTGGAGTACCTCCTGATCTTGATCTTGCTCTCGCCGTGATGAGTGACTATGTGCAGGCCTAGTCGCCGGGCAGGCTGCTTGGTGACGAGGACGTTGCTCGATGTGGAGTCGGCGACGATGATCTGCCATCCCCCGGGCTGAACACGACGGTGTGGAAGTCGCATTGGTGACCCTCGGCGCCCGCACTGGCGACCATGGTCACTCAAGTGGTCGGGCGTGCTTCTCACGTTGGACACTTTCTGGAGTGTCAGAGGGGCAGGGGCCGCGACTTCACGGTCAGGCGGTCGGCGGTGGTGAAAACCGTCTCCCGCAAGGTAGTAGCGTGGAGGATGGTGCCATTGTCCCGTCTGAGATCAGTGGAAGCGTAAAGCGAGAGTCCTACGATGCAGCCCGTGAGCGAGACGTGCCACGCCGCCGATGCCATCGGGATTACTGTTCAGCAGCAGGGGCGCCATCGATGACCGTTCCATTGACTCCGCCTCGCCCCATCGACGTCCTCTCGGTCTTCCCGGAGCTTGCTGACCACGCGAGGACAGCGGTCCGGTTGCACCCCGAGCCGGCGCGCCCGGGACCGTATGACAGCTCGGTCGGTGGACCACTGGCTTGGCCGGCTGACGAGGCGTGGCCGACCTGCATGGGCGGCAGGCACCTTAAACACCGGCCACCGCATCGACCCGACCACGTCCGTACTGAACGGTCAGGGACGCAGTCCGTCTCCCGCGGCGAGATCACCTGGGATCAGATCCCCGCGGACACCACCTGGCCCATGCTGCCGGTGATGCAGGTGTACGCGCGCGACGTCCCCGGGTTCGACGGCTTTCCGAAGGACGCGGATGTGCTGCAGATCCTGTGGTGTCCGTTCCAGCACTACTACGAAGACGCGACGGTGCCCTACAACGGCATCGCCGGCCCCTTCGTTCACGTCCGTTACCGTGGCAGCCGCGACCTTTCCGGCAGCCTTTCGACGCCACCGGAGCCTCTTGCCGTCGGGGAGCCCGGCTACCTGCCGTCACCGTGTCTGATTCGTCCGGAGCCGGTCACCGAGTACCCACACCCCGGCGTCCTGGGTGAGGAGTTCGAGGCACGGGTTGAGGCGTGGGAGATGTCTGCCTTCGACGACATGGACTCCGAAGACCATGAACCTCGATTTCGCTGGGAGCTGTCCACTGCTCCGGGCTGGAAGCTCGGCGGCCACGAGCCCTGGAACTACCAGGGCTATTGCGGACCGGTGCGGTGCTACTCGTGCGGCAGCGAGATGCGGTTCGTCGCGGCAGTGGCCAGCATTGAATGGGACGGCGGCACTGCGGGCTGGGCCCCAACCGAATTCCTCGACGGGCCGATGCACGTCCGCCGGCGGCGTCAGGGACCCACAGACGTGCAGCTCGGCAGCAGTGAGACCATGCGCATCTTCACCTGCCCTGTCTCACTGGAGCACCCGGTGATCAGCGACTTGAAGTAGCGCCTCGCAGGCGCCCATGGCCGCGTGAGCACTCGAGCGGCCATGGCGGCCCGCGCGACGAAGGCCCGTTTTCGGAAACCGGGCTCCGACGTGGACCCGTTGCTCTCATGCTGTGCCGCGGGAACGGAAATAGCGACGCGTCAACCGTAGGACGAAGCACAAGACCGTGAGGGCCAACGCGAAGTCGAGGGCGTCAGCCATGGCCGAGCCGCGTGCACGCACACCCTCAGACGTCTCCGCGCTTGTGTGGGCCGGGCATCTCGCCACAAGTGCGCCGACTGGTTCCGCCGACACCTTCATGACGGAGCAGGGTTAGGCGTGGGTTAGGCGTCCCCTATCGCCGGCGAGGTCAGTTGCCGACGGAGTACCGGCTGGTGATCGCGACACGGTTGAAGGCGTTCATCACGGTTGCCAGCCAGGCGATTGCCGAGACCTGGTCTGCGGTGAGTACGGCCGCGGCGGCGTTGAAGTCCTCGTCGCTGACGTGTCCGTCCGGCACACGTGTGATCGCCTCGGTCAGCCGGAGGGCGGCGCGGTCGGTCTCGGAGAAGTAGCCGGTCTCTTCCCAGCCGGGCAGCACAGCGATCCGGTCGGGGTTTTCGCCCTTCTTGAGGGCGTCGCGGGTGTGCATGCGCAGGCAAAACGCGCAGCCGTTGATCTGGGAGGTGCGGATCTTCAGCAGCTCGACCAGGAGCGGGTTGACGCCCGCTGCGACGGTGGCCTTCTCCACCTCTGAGGACAGGGCGATGAGGGCCTTGTAGGCAGCCGGATGCTGTTCGCCGATGTTGATGCGCTGTGGGTCGGTCATGGTTCTTCGATCCGTTCGTGTGCCTGGGCCGCGTTCTTCGGCACGTCTTGGTAGCGGGTGTTGTGTGTTCTGGCAGGGGCAGAGTCGTGAAGAGGGTTGCCGCCCGCTGCGTGCACCGGGCTATGACTTCGGGTCGTCCACCTTGAGCTTGTCTCCGGTGTTGGAGACGAAGACGACCAGGAGCTTGGCTGGCTTGGTCCGGCTGGTGTTCTCGGTGAGGACGTGGTGGGCGCTCGGCTGCTCGATCCAGTTCTCGCCCTGGTGGTAGGTCGTCACAGGCTTGTCGTCGACCTTGCTGCGCACGGTGCCTTCGAGAACGTAGGCGTACACGAATGCCTGGCCGTGCCGGTGAGGCAGTGCGCTTACGTTGGGCGGGAACGCGACGACTGCTGAGGTGAACGTCTTGCCTTTCACATTCGGAAGAGCCTGCTGGAGCAGCGGTTTGAGGCTTTCGGAGGGCTTCGATGCCGCCGCCGCGGGTGACTTGGCGGGGGCGGGCTGAGCGGAGGTCGAGCAGGCCGTGGCCGCGGTCAGCGCAGCGACGGCCATGAGGCCGGCGGCGAATCGCATTCCGATCACGATGGGTCTCCTGACTCAGTCTTCCGTGACGCGGATGATCGTCTTGCCCGGGGCGTGTTTGCCAGGGGCGAATGCGTCGGGTGCCTCGGTGAGAGGACGCACCGCACCGACGACCGGCTTGAGCCGGCCGTCCCTCAGCCGAGTGGCGAGATCGGCGAGCCGGGCGCGGTCGGGTTCGACAACGAAGAAGACCGCGCGTCCGTCCTTGGGCTGGACCTTGGGCGGCATGACGATGGTGACCAGCGTGCCGCCGGCCCGGACCAGAGCGGTCGAGCGGTCGAGGATGTCGCCGCCGATCACGTCGAACACGACGTCGGCTTCGCCGGCGTCCTCCAGCTTCTCAGTCTCCAGGTCGATGAAGGCATCCACACCGAGCGCGAGCGCCCTGTCCCGGCCGGAGGCCCGGCCCGTGCCGATGACCCGGGCGCCGGCCTCGCGGGCGAGCTGTACCGCGATCGAGCCGACGCCGCCCGCGGCACCATGGATCAGGACGGTCTGGCCTGAGGAGAGGCGGCCATGATCGAACAAACCCTGCCAGGCGGTCAGCCCGGAGATCGGCAGCGCGGCGGCCACGGTGTGGTCGATGCCCGCCGGCAGCGGGGCCAGGTTGCGGGCCTCTACCGCGGTGTACTGGGCGAGCGTGCCGTCACGCGTCCAGTCGGCCAGGCCGAACACCCGCTGTCCGACGCTCAGGCCCGTGGTGCCGTACCCCAGCTCTGTCACGACACCGGACAGCTCGTGCCCGGGCACGCTCGGTGTCCGGTCGCGGCCGGCGCGATCGGTCCACGTGGCGGGCCAGTCCAGCTCGCCAGGGGTGAAGCCGGCGGCGTGCACCCGCACGATGACGTCGTTCTCAGCCGCATGGGGGTAGGGGATGTCCGTCAGGGACATCCCGGCAAGACCGGCGTCACGATCTTGCACAGTGATGGCTTGCATACAGGTCCTTATTGCGGAGGGGCGACCCGAGCGCGCAGCCCGCTCGCGTATTTTTTCGTCGCCCGTTTGGCGTTCTCATCAGGCAGACGAGGTAGCCCCTCCGGGTGTGACAGCTCAGACGCGCACGAGCTTGTCGGGATTGATGACCCTGCGGTACGCGGTGATCAGACCATCTGTGATCTGCACCGTGTCGACGGAGTAGATCCGGCCTTCCCGGTGGAACACGAGGGCGAGCTCACCGCCGACCTCGGCAAAGTCGATGCGGTCCGGATGCCACTGGCGCCCCACACGCACCATGACCTCGGCGACGCGTTCGCCGCCGTGGATGGGCTTGCGTGCCGCGGAGATCTTGCCGCCGCCGTCGGTGACGTAGACGGCGTTCGGATGCAGGAGCCTGACCAGGCCGGCCAGATCCCCGGCCTCGTACGCGGCGCGGAAGACCGTGAGGATGCGTTCGCGCTCCGCCTTCGACGCCTGCGGCGTGGACTGCTTCGCTTTGGCCACCCGCCGACGTGCTCGCGAGGCGAGCTGCCGGGCATTCGGCACGGAGACGTCCAGCACTTCGGCGATCCATCCGAACTCAAGGTCGAAGACATCGTGCAGGACAAAAGCCACCCGCTCCGGCGGGCTCAACTCTTCCATGATCAGGAGCATCGCCGAACTGACCGACTCATCAACCAGTACCGGCTGCGATGCGTCCGGCCCTGTCAACAACGGCTCCGGCAGCCACGGCCCGACGTAGGTCTCCCGGCGGAAACGGGCACTCTTGAGCACGTCGTACGACCGTCGCGCGGCCACCGTCACAAGCCAGGCACGCAGATCACCGATGTCCTGCAGATCCGCTCCGGCCGCCCGCAGCCACACGTCCTGGGCCACATCCTCGGCATCGGCCACACTCCCCAGCAGTCGGTAGGCCACACCGAAAACCGCGGGCCGGTGCCTCTCCCATTCGACTGCGAGCGGGTCCTCTTGTTCAGACCGTCCGGGTCCGTGCCCGTCACCCATACAGATCCAGCCTCCTCCAGCTTGCGGATCCAGCGTAGCTATTCGAACTCAGCATCTTCGAAGACAGCTCCGCGGAAGCGGGCCAGCCCGCTCTGAGGATTGCCGCAGGGCGCCGAGCAGACCAACGACACACACCGCGAAGGCGACTGTCGGATACCGTAACCCGGCAGGCCAGTGCGTCCGCCTTCCGCACTGCCAACCGCCCGGTTCCGGCGCCGCCCCTGTCCGGCCGCGGGTCACCCGAATCCGGCCAGGCGGGCAGTGAGGGTATTGGCTCTGCGATGCATCGGTCCGTCAGACCGCCGTCGGCAGCGATCTGCCGCCGCGCTCGGCTGAGACCAGTTGTGGGATGCCGCCGGTGCTGATCCATGACGACGCCCGCACTGTTTTCCGAACTCGGCACCCGGGAAAGGCCGCTGGTACAGGCTCTCCGCCTTGGGCCCCTTTCGGCTCAGCCGTTGCTGCCGTCCGAGTAATAACTCTACCGGCCCAAACGGCATGTCGATCACAAGCGGGGCGGCAGACGCAGTTTCACCTGGACCGACTGCCGCGACCTGCTCATCGCCGCCCACCAGCAGCTTGGCGCCCCGATCGTGCTCGTGTGGGACAACCTGAACGTCCACAAAGACCGCCGGCTGCGGGAGTTCATCGCGTAGGGGCCTAGGCGCAGGCTAGGTTGGCGAGGCGTCATTGCGGGCGTCGTATGTGCTGCGGGCAGCGTCGATGTGTGCCAGGTGCGTGATGCTCCATTCCAGCAGGGGTGCGGTGGCTTGGCGGAGGGTTTTGCCCATGGGGGTGAGTTCGTAGCTGACGTGCGGCGGCATGACGTTGCGGACGGTCCGTGTGAGGATTCCGTCGCGTTCCAGGCTGCGCAGGGTGACAGTGAGCATGCGCTGGCTGATTCCGTCGATGGCTCGTTTGAGTTCGGTGAAGCGGAGCGGTCCCTGGCTGAGATTGCGCACGACGAGCAGTGACCATTTGTCCCCGACGATGTCGAGCACTTCGCGGGTCCGGCACGGGTCCTGCTGCTGTGTCGACCGCGATTTGCTGCCGGCTGTGGTCATGGTTACCTCCAGAGAACCGGGGCACCGAAATGTGCCTTATTGCCGAGACGTGGCAGGTGTACCACGATGATTATGGTTCTCAAAGAGTACCGAGGCACGAATAGGAACTGTCACATTTTCGCGCCTCCGCACCCCGAAGAGGAAGACCTCAGTCATGTCAACGTTCCTGCTGGTCCACGGCGCTTGGCACAACGGCCAGTGCTGGGAGCGGGTGGTCCCGCTGCTGGAGTCGGCCGGACACCGCGTGTTCGCGCCGTCGCTGACCGGCTTCGGCGACAAAAAGCACCTGCTCAGCCCCGAAGTGGGGCTCGACACGCACGTCAAGGACATCGTCAAGCTGATCCACGAGGAGGACCTGACCGAGGTGGTCCTCGTGGGCCACAGCTACGCAGGACTGGTGATCTCGTCCGTGGCCAATGAGGTCCCGGAACGGATCGCACACCTGGGGTACCTGGATGCGATGGTCCCCGAACACGGCGAGACCGCCATCGACATCCAGCCCATGACGCAGAACCTGATTGACCTGGCCGCGAAGTCCGACAGCGCCTGGCGCGTTCCACCGCTGCCTGAAATGCCTGCGCCTTTCGGCCTGTTCGGGGTCACCGACCCGGCAGACGTCGCGTGGTTGCGCGCAATGCTCTCTGACCAGCCGGTGCGCTGCCTGCAGCAACCGGTCCGGCTGGACAACGCGGCGGTGGACACGATTCCGCGTACGCACATCCACTGCGTCGGCGTGCAGCCGGACGGCATCACCCGGCGGCCCGTCCCCGCAATACAGCCCAATGGTTCTCCGGCACGGGTGTGGGAACTGCCAACCGGGCACGACTGCATGATCACCATGCCAACGGAGCTGAGTGAACTGCTGCTCAAGCTCGGCCTCTAGCCCAAGGTGAAGCGCTCTGGAACCGGAGGAGAGCCTCCAAGGTCACGCACCCCCAAGTGCGGGCGGCGCCGCAGCGTCTGCGAAGGGCCTGCCACCGAGCCAGTGGGTCACGGTCTCCGTCGGCCGGAACCTCCAAGCCGACGGCGATGGGGGCGTCGGGCCAGGGAGTGAGAGGCCCCGCCGCCCCGCATCCGCGGACACGTTCCACTGGGACCGTAAGCGGTGTGGACGCGGGGGAACAGGACAAACATCGCTCCCGGCGCCGGGCTGAGCCTGTGCATCTTGGGCTCAGCCCGGAAGAGTGGTTACTTCTGCCAGCCGACGGTTTCCGGCAGGGGAGTGGCGAAGATGGTGGCGCCGACGTTGGCCAGGCCCTTCTTGACGGCGTAGATGGACGGGCCGCTGAACAGCGGCAGGAATGCGTACTGCGACAGTTCCTTGCGCTCGATGTCGTTTGCCTGGGCGGTCTGCTTGCCGGCGTCGGAGATCTGGGATGCGGCGTGTATCTCCTTGTCCAGGTCCGGGGTTCCGGTGCCGGTCAGGTTGGAGTCGCTGTCCGTGCCGTAGAACTGGTACAGGTAGCGGGCGCCGAAGGGGTCCGTGGAACGGTTGCCGGACAGGAAGAGGTCGAAGTCGCGGTCGCTGAGGATCTTGGAGAAGTCCGCCTCGTCGGCCTTCTTGATGTCGACCTGGATGCCTACCGGCTTCAGCATCGCAGCGAACGCGTTGGCCGTGGCCTTGTCCAGCGGGTCGTCGCCGAGCAAGGTGTAGCCCACGGTGAGCTTGGCCCCGTTCTTCTGCCGGATACCGTCGCTGCCGGCTTGCCAGCCGGCAGCGTCCAGGATCTTCTTCGCATCGTCGGGCGCATACTTGATCACCGACGAGACGTTGTCCGAGTAGCCCTTCTGGAAGCTGTAGAGCAGTGCCGAGCCGGGAAGCGGCTCGGAGTAGTCCAGGCCCTGGAACTGGATCTTGGCGATCTGGGCCCGGTCGATGCTTTCCAGCAGCGCCTTGCGCACCTGGACGTCCTTGAGTGCCGTGGACTTGGCGTTGACGTAGAGCGAGTACTCGAAGGGGCTGCCGCCACGGCGGATCTCGGTGCCGTTGACGCCGCTGATCTGCTTCAGGTCCTCGGCGCTACCCGTGGAGGCGTAGTCGACCTGGCCGTTCTTGAACGCGTTGATCGCGGCGGCCGAGTCCAGGTTGACGTAGATCCGCTTGTCGAGCTTGCCCTTCTTGCCCCACCACTTCGGGTTGCGGACGAAGGTGAGGTTGCCGCTCTTGGTGTCGAAGGTGCCCACGGTGTACGGGCCGGCGCCCCACTCGGGGTGGGCCTTCTTCACGTAGGCGTCGTTGAAGTGGGCGACGGTGGCGGCCTTGGGGTGCAGGAAGGTCGTGAAGAGGCTGGACCACCAGGGGTCGACGCCCTTGAAGTCGATGACGGCCTGCTCGTCGTCGGTGCCGCGCGTGACCGAGGTGATGTTGCGGTAGCCCTCGGTGTTGCTGGCGTTGTAGTCCTTGTTCGTGCCGTTGTTGGCCTGCCAGGTCGCCTTGACGGCCGTCCAGTCGATCGGGGTGCCGTCGTTGTAGGTGGCCTTGGGGTTGAGGGTGAGGACCACGCGCTGGTTGCCGCCGTTGACGGTGACCTTGACGTCGCTGAGGTAGTCCGGGTTGTACTGCACCTCACCGGTGGGGGAGTAGGTGATGACGTCGGGGTTGTACCAGAACCACACGCGGGTGGCGGTGAGGGTGGCGTTGGCGTTGAACGGGTTGCCCTGGTCGTCGAAGGTTCCGGGGGTGGTGTAGGTGCCGCCGCTCTTGACGTTGTTGTACGGCTGGGGGTTGTAGTCGACCTTTGCCGAGGCCACAGCGGGCGTCGCATCCGTGCCGTGCTTCCCGGCGTCCGGCGCGCTGGATCCGGAAGAGCTGCAGGCGGTGACAGTGAGGGCGAGGGCCGCGGTGAGCGCGGCAGCAGAAGCGACGGTCGATCGCATGGGGAAGCGGATCCGTTTCTTCGGGGGGTGGCCGACGCCGCACGGCGCGGCGTCGGTGCGGGGGAAAAGGAGCTTCGATCAGCGGGCGTGGCAGGCGTGGCGGTGGCCGGAGCCGGGCCCTGCTGAGCCCAGCAGCGGGCGTTCAGTGCGACAGCGCTGTCGCAGCCCGTCGTCGAGCAGCCGGTACAGCGGACAGCGGTCGACGAAGACGCAGCCTGATGGCAGGCGCGACGCACTGGGCTGCTCGCCCTCCAGCACGATGTGCTCCCGGGAGCGCTCGAGCTGCGGGTCGGGAACCGGGATTGCCGAGAGCAGGGCTTCGGTGTACGGGTGCCGGGGGTTGGTGAAGAGGTCTTCGGTGTCGCCGGTTTCGATGATGTGCCCGAGGTACATGACCGCGATGCGGTCGGACACGTGCCGCATCACGGCGAGGTCGTGCGCGACGATCAGATACGCCAGGCCCAGTTCGCGTTGGAGCTTGGTGAGCAGGTTGACGATGCTGGCCTGCACGGACACATCCAGTGCACGGGTTCGTCCAGGACCACGATCCGCGGCTCGGTTGCCAGCGCGCGGGCGATACCTACCCGCTGACGCTGACCGCCGGAGAGGGCCGCGGGGAAGCGGTCCGTCACCGATGCGTCCAGTTGGACCAGGTGGAGGAGTTCGCTCACCCGGGCTCGGATCGTCTCCCGGTCTGCGCCCACGGCCTGCAGCGGCTCGGCGAGCAGTTGGAAGACCGAAAGCCGCGGGTCGAGGGAGCCCGTGGGGTCCTGCATGACGATCTGCACGGCGCGGCGCAGCTCTCGCGCCCGCTCGGGGGAGCCCTGAGTGGCGACGTCCGTGCCCGCGATCTCGATCCGACCGCCCTCGGGCTGCCGGAGCCGCATGATCTCCAGCAGTGTGGTGGTCTTTCCGCTGCCGGACTCGCCTACCAGGCCGAGGGTCTGGCCGGCCCGCAGTTCGAAGCCGACGTCGCTGACGGCGTGCAGCGTGCCGACACGGCGCTTGAGGAGAGCGCCTTTGGTGATGGGAAATGTCTTGGCCAGGCCGGCGACCCGCAGCACCACCTCGCCGCCGGATCCGGCGCCGCCGTGCTCTTCGGAGTCCGCTACGGCCGGGAACAGCGAGTCTGCCGCCAGATGGCCGTCGGCTATGTCGCCGGCGCGCAGGCAGGCGACCTGCCCGTACCCGGGGACCGCGGCCAGTGCCGGCTCCTGCGTGCGGCATGCGTCGACCGCTGCCGGGCAGCGGTCCGCGAACGAGCACCCTGGCGGAAGCTCGACCAGTGACGGCGGTTCACCTGTGATAGGCACCAGCGGCCGATCCGCCCGCGCCTGGGGCCGTGGCACCGCGCCCAGCAGCCCGATCGTGTAAGGCATCGTCGGACGCCCGAACAGCTCCTTGGCGCCCGCCCGCTCCACGATCCGCCCGGCGTACATCACGGCGACCTCGTCGGCGTACCCGGCGACCACCCCCAGATCGTGGGTGATCAGGACCATGCCTGCACCGGTCTCGGCCTGCGCGGTCCGCAGCACGCCGAGAATCTGAGCCTGCACGGTCACATCGAGGGCGGTGGTGGGCTCATCGGCGACGATGACCGACGGCGAGTTCGCCATCGCCAGTGCGATCACAACGCGCTGGCGCATGCCACCGGAGAACTCGTGCGGGAACGATCGGGCGCTGCGCTGTGGGTCGGGGATCCCGACCAGGTCCAGCAGTTCCACTGCACGGTTCCATGCGACCTGCTTCGTCAGGGACTGGTGCACGCGCAGCGCGTCGGACAGCTGCCTGCCGACCGAGAAGATGGGGGTCAGCGCGGACAGCGGGTCCTGGAAGACCATGCCGATGCCCTTGCCGCGCACCGCGGACAGTTGCCGGTCGTTCAGTCCGACCAAGTCGCGGCCGCCCAGCAGCACCCTGCCCGACACGTGGGCGGTCTCCGGGAGCAGCCCCATGATGCCCATGGCCGACGCGGACTTGCCCGACCCCGATTCGCCGACGATGCCGAGCGTCTGACCGGGCAGGACGTCGAAGCTCACTTGGCGTACAGCCTGGACTGGGCCGGCTTCGGAGGGGAAGGAGATGCTCAGGTCCCGCACGGACAGCACCGGCGCCGGTGCCGCCGATTCTGCCGCCGGGTGCATCCCCGCGGTAGTCAACGTCATCGTCGGCCCCCCAACGCCGCGGTGGTCGACGTCGGGTCGAACGCGTCGCGCAGTCCGTCCCCGACCAGCGTCATCGACACCGTCAACAGCACCACCAGGGCGGCCGGGTAGCCGAACAGCCACGGCGCGCTGGTGATGGTGCCGGAGCCGTCGGCGAGCATCGTGCCCAGCGACACGTCTGGTGTCTGCACCCCGAAACCAAGGAAGGACAAAGCGGTTTCACTGAGCACGGTGGCGACGACTCCAAGGGTCAGGTTGACGATGAGCAGGGAGCCAAGGTTGGGAATGATGTGCCGCATGACGATCCGCCACGGCCTCACCCCCATGAACTCGGCGGCCAGCACGTAGTCCCGCTCACGCAGGGAGGTGGACAGGGACCAGACCACTCGCGCGGTCGACATCCACCCGAACACGGTCAGCACCAGGATGAGCACGCGCCAGTCCCCGGCGAGGTGGTGAGAGATGAGGGCGAGGATCAAAAACGACGGCACGACGAGCAGGAAGTGGATGACCATCAAGGTCAGCTTCTCGACCCGTCCGCCGAAATATGCCGCACCCGCACCGATGACGGCGGCGAGCACGATCGTCAGCACCGACACGCTGACCGCGATCACCAAAGAGCGCTGAAGGCCGTGCACGGCCTCGGCGTAGACATCGTTGCCACCCTGGTTGGTGCCGAAGTAGTGCGTCGCACTCGGGGGTTGGGTGAGTGCCGCGAAGTCCGCATCGGTGTAGGCGAAGCGCGTGAACAAGCCGCCGAACACGCTGAAGAGCACCAGCAGCACGAAAAGCGCCACTCCCAGCAGGGCTCCGCGGTTACGGGCGAACCGCCGCAAGTACAGTCGGCCGCTGCCGAGCCGGGGGGTCAGAACACGGTTGGCCGCGCCGGGATCGAGCGGCTCGGGCAATGGGGGCACCGTGGTCGCCACGTCAGCTCACCCGCACCTGGGGGTCGAGGAGGACGACCGCGACATCGGCCAGGACCGCCCCGATGGCCGTCATGGCCGCCCCGAACGCTGCCACGGCCACGGCGCCATGCACGTCGTTCTTGGCGATGGTCTGGACGAAGTACTGGCCCATCCCGTTCCAACCGAAGACGGTCTCGGTGATCACCGCGCCGGTGAAGATAGCCGGGATGCTGAATGCCACCGACGTCGCCGTCGGAATCAGCGAGGCACGCAGCGCATGCCGGCGGATCGCCTGGGCGCGTGTCAGCCCGGTGGCACGGGCGGTGCGCACGAAGTCCGAATTGATACTGTCCAGCAGCAGCGAACGCTGTGTCAGGTGGTAACCGACGTAGCCCAGCAGGGTCAGGCTCAGCGTCGGCAAGATCAGGTGCTGGAACCGGTCGGCGACCGTCGGCCACAGCCCGCTGACGGTCGGCGACGCCTCCCCGGCGACATACAGGAAACGCCACCCGAGGTGCTGGTTCAGCCAGATTCCGGCGAAGACAACCGCCAGCGCAGCGACGGCCGCCGGGACATTGAACAGGAACACAGAGACGAGCTGAGTGATCCGGTCCCACCAGCCGTACTGCCGGGATGCGGTGAACACGCTGAGCGCCACACCCGCCACCACGGACAGCAGCGTGGCCGCGGTGACCAACTGGCCGCTGACCAGGACCCGGAAGCCGATTTCCGAATTGACCGACGCCCCGACCGGGGACTTCCCCCAGTCGAAGTGCAGGACCACATCGCTGAACCAGTGCCACCACCGGTCCGCCAGCGGAACCCGCGGATCCAGGTTGTACGGCGTCAGGGCGTGGTCGATCTGCTGCTCTGTGCGGACCGGCCGCAGACCCCGATAGTTCGACCTCGGATCGAGGAACCACGCCGCCAGCACATACGTCACGTTCGTGGCGACGACGATCAACGCCAGCCACCCTGCAGCCTTGCGTATCACATGGCGAACCATGGGGCCGCCTTCGTGCAGGAGCGGTATGCGGCAGCGGTGGCCGCACACAGGACCGGCGGGGATGTGCCGGGTCTGGGCATGGTCGTGGTGCTTTCTGACAGGCAGGAACGCGCGCTCGGTTGAGGCGGCGGCGGACTTGTGTACCAAGGCCCCTGTCTCGGTATCGGAGGATCAAGGGCCAGGAGAGATTCTTCGGCCGTGATCGCGTTCTGCGCCAGCCTTCCCCAAGGCCTGCCACATGATCGCAATGCCGGTTTCACAAATGCCGGGCCCGGCGGAGCACGGCGGGCGCATTCGTCCGTTGAGTGGCCCTTTTTCCGGTCGCGTGATCTCGCCTTATGCTCCGGTGACTCCGTCGATGCGCTCCCGGATGAGATCGGCATGACCGTTGTGACGTGCGTATTCCTCGATCATGTGCACCATGATCCAGCGCAGGGAGACGCCCTGGTCGCCTACATGATGAGCTTCTTGCTCGGGCAACGAGCCGGAATCGTCCAGCAGCGCGTCGGCGACGAGCTCGCGGCCGTGAGCAATCTCTGCCTGCCAGGCCGCCGTGGCCTCGGCGAGTCCTCGGTCCGGCTGCACGGAGAACCCGTCGCCGTTGCCTTCCCCGAAGACCGGGGGCACTTGGAGGCCTGCGAACACGCGCTGGAACCAGTTGCGCTCCACCTCGGCCATGTGCTGGACAAGGCCCAACAGCGTCATCGACGACGGCGCGGCTGAAGCCAGCCGTAACTGACTGTCCGTGAGGCCTGAACATTTGAGGGTGAGAGTGGCACGGTGGAAGTCGAGCCACGCTTCCAACATGGCGCGCTCGTCGGCATGCGCGGGCGGGATGGGTCGTCCATCCGGTGTTGTAGGCATGGCGCACACCCTGGCAGGAGCGGTCGGGGCCTACGACCGGCTTCGCCAGCGACGAACAGGGGTATGCGGCGAGCCACCCCGGCAGCTCACTCATCGTTTCCATACGAACGGGTGAGGGGCTTGATGCCGGGACCTGCCGATCCGCCGAGTGGTCACCGACCGGCGGACCACCGTCCCACCGTGGTCTGCGCATCGGCTGCCGCGAGCACGGTGTCAGCCAGTTCTGCAGCGGACTGTCCGCCACTCGCGTCGATGCGATCCAGGCCCAGCCTGGCGATGGCATCGATCATGAGTATCTGGTAGCGCTCAGTGCGGGCCAGGAACTTGTCCATCAGGTGCTGTTCCTCGTTTGTGGCTGCTTCATAGCGGCCCGCTGCATGAACGCGGGCGCGTACCTGGGCGTCGTCGGTGGTGAGCCACACGGCGGCCGTGCGCGAGACCTGCAGCCGCGCGACGCGGACGGGCCAGAGCGCCGACCCCTCCAAGACCAGGCCCGTCCTGCCACTGCCCTCGGCTGCATGGGCCGTGATCAGCTCTTCGATGCGGGGCCACAGCCGCTCGTAGTGGCCGAGAACAGACGTGATCAGTTCGCCGACCGTGAGTGATCCGTAGTGCTCGGCGACGTGCGCCGGCACCTCCCGCTCCGGGGTTCTCCAGGGTCGCCCAGGGTGCCGGGCCAGCCCGTCAGTGCTCAGGCACTCGAACCCGAGCTTCTCCGCCACCACTTGGGCAACAGTCGACTTTCCGACGTTCGACGTCCCGCCGATCAATACCACCCGCACATCACGCACGCCGACGACCCTACTGATCCTTCCACGTCCTCGCCGATGCAGTGGGCCGGGCACAGGCGGCCGGTCTGGGCCGGAGGTGCGTGATGGTAGGGGGTGAGGGCCTTGAGTCCGGGTCGGTGTCGCAATCTGCGGCTGTCCAGAAGACGACGAGGCGGGGGCGCGGGTTCAGGCCGCCGTCCCCGTTTGGCTGGCCCTGAGTGGCTGCCGTCGTGCTGCCGATCAAGGCTGGTCGTGGCGCCGCGACCTGGTGTTCCCTCACGCTCAGGTTGCCGGAAGTCCACGCAGGGCCCGCCTCTCATCCGTTGTTGCCACGCGATCGGGTGGGAGGCGCGCTCACCTGATCGAGATGCGGCGGAACGCAAGCCGCGCAATCCTGATGGGTGACTGGGGTGCGCGGACCCCCCCTTCACGGACCCGCGCCGACAGCGACATGTTGCGCCCCCTGCATAGCCCTCGGGCTCTGCAGGGGGCTTCGCCATGTGCGCGGTGGCCTGTCCTCCCGCGTGCCGGCATCGAGTTGCCGGCCGAGGTGTTGGCCGACGACCTGATCGAGTCGTTGCCGCAGACGTGTTTTGGGGGCGCACCGACGGGCCACAACCTCGCGGCCAACGAGCCGGACGTGCAGACGCCCGTCTCGCGCAGCGTGACGGCCGCCCATCAAATGGATGGGGAGATCCACACCCCTGAACCGCGGATATGCCGACCTCTTATAGCCTTTTTAGGCTCTTTTGATGGTTCCTTCTCGCTGATGGCTGACCGATCGGTGAAGCCTTCGTTGCTTCCGGCAGGAGGTCACCATGGTTCACTGGGTCTGCACGTTCTCGGGGTGCTCCGATACAGGGGGCCACCAGCAGATCACGAACGAGTTGGAACCCGGCGAGGTCATGGTGCTCGAACGTGCGGGCAGCCCGGGCATCGTGGACGGGTTCGTGCGAGACAGCGTCGACGACGTGATGATGGTGACCCACTACCGGTGGGTGGCCAGCGGGCACCCCTCGGCGGTCATGCCGCAGGTCATGCGAGCCCTTGGACTTTCGCTCCCTGAGGAGCGAGGTTTTTGACGTGCTGCAGGCAGTTCCGGTACGGGGCGAGCCTCAACATACGTCGGCGGAACAGGCACTGCTTCGTAGGGCGGCCCGGACTACCGCGCGGGGCGTCCTGTCGTGTGTTCCAGGCGCCGCGGTGGTCGACCGTGTCGCGGGGTGTGTAGTCGCCTCAACCAGTTCCCGCTCGTCACCCCATTCCTGAGCGGACCACGCGTGGATGAGCCGCGCTCCCGGCACCTGCCAACATGCACGGCAGCGGCGACACGGTTAGCGACAGGGCCTGCCCGGCCAGTGGTTCGCTTGAAGGCATCGCTGATTTTGCGGGCTGCAGCACTCGGCGGTGGCTGTCCTTGCCTGAACGGGTCGGCTTCCACTGCGTAGGCACCGCACCGGGCCGGAAGGTCGCGTTTGCAGCGACGGTCCAGGGTGACCCGGGCAGCGGTGTCTAGGAAAGGGAACGATCATGACCGCGCGGTATCCCGGGATGGACGACGATCCCCGGCATGGCAGGGCGCCGCAGCTGGCTGACGATGACGTGTTGAGCATTCTTCTTCAACAGCATGTCCGCATCAGGGCGCTCTTCGGTGTGGTGAAAGGCGCCGAAGGTGACCGCCGCAAGGACGCCTTCGACGAACTGAGGGGTTTGCTGGCGGTTCACGAGACGGCCGAGGAGATGATTGTCCGGCCGGCGGCCAAGAAGACCGCCGGCGAAGAGGAGGCCGAGGCGCGCAACGCTGAGGAGAAGGACGCCAACAAGGTGCTGGTCCAGCTGGAGAAGATGGATCTTTCCAGCTCCGAATTCGAGACACAGTTCGCCCAGTTCGAGCAGGACGTCCTTGCGCACGCAGACCATGAGGAAATGGAGGAGTTCACGGCTCTGGCAGTCGGATGCACCCCCGAGCAGCGGCGGGCCATGGGCCGCCGTTTGGTGAGTGCCGAGCGGATCGCTCCGACTCACCCTCACCCCACTGCGGCCGGCTCGCCGCCCATGCAATGGACGCTGGGTCCCTTCGCCTCCTTGCTGGATCGAGCCCGTGACGCTTTCGCCGCGGCGGGCAAGTGAGGTACAGCGATCCGTGACACCCGTGTGAGTCCGCAACGGACCCGACGCGGCCGCAGCGGCATCGCTCAATAGCCGGATGGCCGCAGCCGATTGCGGGGGCGGATTCCGTGTCATGGCACGCACGCCAAGCCCTGGGCCAGAAGTGCCACTGCTGTTCCCGGGCCCGTGCGACAGGTCCGGGAACAGTCCACTCGGTGCAATGGCTGAACACCGCATTCCGCTCTGTGCGGGACGCGGCAGCATCAGTAGCAGCGCACGTTCGAAGACGTGGACGGGGTGCTAATGGCCGCCATTTCCGGTCCAAACGGGTGAGGCGGTGTGCGGCTTCAGCCCACCGCGGACAGCGGGGCTGTGCCGCCCGTTTGAGATGCGCCGGAAGGCTGACGGCGTCACGATAGAGCCAGCCGAAGCTGCCCCAGGGGGCCCGGATTCCAGGCTGCCGGTTGCGGGCTCAATGACCCGCGCCGACAGACAAGTACACGTTGCGCTGAGGAGCCTGCCGCAGGTCGCCGGTGTCCATGTTGTTCTGCCTGCCGGCTACGGCCCTCGCTGCCCGCGCACCGGCTCACGCCCTCCGTACGACTTCGGGGTGCGGAGGGCGTGAGCATCCGCATCTGCCCTGCCCGAGGGGCGAACGCCGAACCTGTCTTCCCACTGGACCATCCCGCGAATCGCCGGTAGGGCACGGCATCCGCAACGTGCTCGCCCCTCCTGTTACGGTCGCCACGCGGACCGGGTGCTCCACCCCCCCCGGGTGCCCGGCCCGCGCATCCATTTTGTGACGTCCCCGGCTGAGACGGGAGGCGAAGGCGTCGCGTGATGCTTGCAAAGCAAGCCATAGCATCGCTTGGTGGTGCTGCGGTGGAATGCGGATGGTCGAGCAGCCACCGGCATGTGTGGAGTCTCTGCCACTGCAGTGGCAGAGACTCCACATGCCGGTGACGGGCCATCCACTGAGGCCTGGATCGATGAGTCAGCTGTCCTTCTGGCAGAAGGCCTTGCGGGCTACGGCATTCGAACGAGCGCCTCTGACTCCTGATTGAGCGAAGCGCCCGAGCATGGCTCAGCCTGAGGACGCGGGCCTGCGCAGCTGCCACTGCCCGAACGTCCGACACGGGGGCCGCACTACCACCTTGCCGTGGGTTTTCTGGCCGGCCAGCTCCACGCGCAGCGTGGTCGGTGTGTCCGTGGGTGTCTGCGTGCGGCGGTGTCTGAGCTTGCAGGGGCCAGGGTCAGGCCGTCGACATCGATCTCGACGCCCGGCCTTGTGATCAGCGTCAGGCTCTTCCCCGCCATGGCCACGTCGATCCGCAGGGTGTCCTGTGTGATCACGGCCCCGGTGAAGTCCAGCGTCACGTCGCACCAGGTCACCGCGAGTTCCAGCCGCCGCGGCAGCACCCACCGGCCCGTCCGCTCGACCGCGCGCTGAACACCTGCTCGATCCGGACGACGTCCTTGACCTCTGCCGCGGTACCGTTCGCGGCGGTGGTCACGGCCGGCAGGTCGGCGGTGAGCACGGCCAGTTCGCTCAGAGTCCGCGCCGACAGGGCAGCTTCCAGGCGCTCGTCCAACTCGTCTGCGGTCAAAGGGTCGTCCCCGCCGCGATACGCAGTACATCGACCACCCGGTCCCGGTCCGCATGGGAGGCCCGCAGTTGGGGCGACGAGCCGGGGCTGGAGTACTTCCCAGTGGGCGATATCTCTCCCGACATGCTTCCGTCCTGGTCCGGTGGAACGTCTCCGCGCGACGCAGGCAGCGGCGCGCTGTATCGCGACATGGATCCCGGCCGGGCTCCATCACGGAGAGGTGATGGGTGAGCGCCGATTCACGGAATGCGGCATTCGCCATGCCGAGGCCCGCTCGGGACAACAACCGCATCTTTGGGGCCAGTTCACACGGTTCCCGGGGCCGCTGGCGTCGCGTCCGGAGTGTGCAGGACTTTCATCAAACGGAGCCGCCGCAGACCAGAACCTGGGTGCTGGCGAACAACGTCGGGGACAGTGACGGCGCGCATCGGCGTCTGGCCCCGGGACGTCGCGTTGGGGCGCTCATGCTGTGTGGTCCCGTGCGGCGATGCGGGTGACCGTGACGGTGACGGTGACGGTGACCGCTACTGGGGCGCCGTGGGCGGCGAGGTAGGACAGGACAGTGGCCCGTACCTGGTTGTGGACGTTCCGGGCTGCGTCTACCGCTCTGTGGCCTTCGACCAGGACGCAGCGCACCTCGATGTGCCATCCCGAGCCGTCAGGGAGCGGGTCGGTGCGCACGCCTGCTTCTGGCGGCATGTGTCCCGCTGTCTCCGGGCGGGTGGGCAAGGCGGCTGCTGCCAAGCGGCGGGCCAGGCGGGGCTGCAGGCCGGCCACCCCGGGAACCGCGAGGGCCGCCTCGGCTGCGACGGTAGGGGGAGGGGACGTAGCGGTGGCGGCCATCACGCTTCACCTTCTGGGGCTTCTGCGGAGCCTGTTGCCGGGGGAGGGAAGGGCTCGAGTGTGTCGACCACAATGATGTCGACGGTGGTCACGGCCAGTCCCAGGGCTTGTTCGGCGGCATGGATGATCGATCGACGGACCTGATTGACCGTGTCGGGCAGTGGGCGCTCGAGGGCGGCGGCCAGGGTCATGGTCACCTGCACGCCGGTTCCCTCCCCTTCGGGTGCGAGCCGGCAGGTTGCGGCCCTGGCGCCCGGTACCGCGTCTGCGGCCCGCCGCAGGACTTTCGCCGCGGCGCTCTCGGCGATCCGCAGGTCCAGGGCCGTGTCGGCGAGGGGCAGGAGCCGTCCGAGCCGGACCTCGGCCCGGACGATGTCCATGACACGGCGGGCGAGCGCCTGCAGGCCGGGAGGGTCCTTGGCGCGCAGCGCCCGCGTGGCCGCGTTCAACGTGGCCAGCCCCTCGACGGCCTCGCGGCAGTGGGGGCATGAGGCGGCGTGCGGGTCGGTGGTCGGTGTCGCGTCCTGTGCCTGTTCCCAAGCCTTGCTGAGCAGGCGGCCGCAGGGCAGTGCCTGGTCGCCTGCGAACGGGGCTGCGTCGCGGGTGGCGGGGTCGTCGTGAGGCCCGTCGTTTGCTGGTGGTTCGGAAGGCTGTGCGTGCGGATCGTCTAGCGCCATGGGGCCATCGCCTCCTTCAGCAGCCGACGTGCCCTGAACAGTCTGCCCCGCACCGTCTGCTCGCTGGTCTGCGTCACCTGGGCGATCTCCCTGTAGGACAGGCCTTGCAGTTCCCGCAGGATCCAGCAGACACGCAGTCCGGCATCCATCTCACCGAGCGCGCACATCAAGGCGGCCGCTTCTGCGTCGTCCTCCGCGGCTCGAGCGGGCGAGCTCGCCTCGTCGCCCGCCGCGGGTTCGGCGACGGTGTCCAGAGGGAGGGGCGGCGTCCGGCGGTGCAGCATGGTCAGGCAGCGATTGACGGTGATGCGGTATATCCAGGTGCGGAACTCCGCTGTGTGGCGGTATTCCGGCAGGCAACGCCAGGCGCTGACGAAGGCGTCCTGAACAGCCTCCTCGGCGTCCTGGGAGTTGCCGAGCATGTAACAGGCGAGGCCGAGCAGGCCACGGCTGTGGCGCCGGACGAGAACAGCGAATGCGTCGTCGTCTCCCTCGGCAGCCCGCACGGCCAGCAGCCCGTCCGGCAGGTCGTTTTCCAGTTGCGGGAACCCGGTCCGTTCCATCATGCGGCTCCTGTGCGCCGGTCCCACGACGGTCAGGTACCCGATCCGATGAATGTGATGTGCGTCACATCGAATGGGTGTGAGGAGTACGCCTTGCGAGGTGTCCAACCTTGTGACGGGCATCACATGATGCCCGGTCCGACCGACCGATCGAGGCGACCGCCATGACCGACAACAGCACCAGCATCGGCTTGGACAGGCGGCCGGAAGCGGGCGTGAGCGCGCTGAAGGGCCATCCCGGGGCCGAGGCTCCGGCGGAGACCCGAGGGAAGACGACCATCGCAGACGGCGTGGTCGCCAAGATCGCGGGCATGGCCGCCCGCGAGGTACCGGGCATCCACAACCTCGGGGCGGGCATGGCCCGTGCCATCGGCGCGGTGCGCGAACGCGTCCCCGGCCCGGGCGGCAGTGTCGCGCAAGGGGTGAAGGTCGAGGTCGGGGAGAGCCAGGCCGCCCTGGACCTGGACGTCGTCGTCGAGTACGGCGTCTGCATCGTCGACGTCGCCCGTGACGTGCGCACCAACGTGATCAGCGCCGTGGAGCGGATGACCGGACTGGAGGTCGTCGAGGTCAACATCACCGTCGACGACGTCCACCTGCCCGACGAGGAGGACGAGTCCGAATCGGACGAGGGGCGCGTGAGGTGACCGCCGGGCGTCCGTGGCGCCGACGGGACGTGAGGGTGCTCGCGAGAGGGTGAGTGCGAGATGAACACAGCGATTACGGGGCTGGCAGCAGGCATGGCGCTGGGCTTCGCAGGCTACTTCGGCGGCTTCTGGGCGTTCCTGCTGGTCCTGGTTCTGGGCGTGGCCGGTTTGACGGCCGGCCTCGCCGTGCAAGGAGACCTGGATCTTGCCCTCCGCTCACGGAGGCGTCAGTGAATGCCCGCCCCGGCTCCGCCGTATCCACCGGCAGCGGACCGCCGCCATCGCCGCGAACCGCTGGCCTGCCACCCCCGGCCGAGCGCGGTGCCACGGTCATACCCGACAAGGTGGTCGCCCGGATCGCCGCTCGGGCCGCACGTGCGGCCCAATCCCGGCGCGCCGCTCTACCACCCGAGCGGGGCAGATCGTCAGTGCCCAGCGCCTCCGCGGCCTCCCACACGGGACGGGTGCGCCTGCACCTGGCGCTTGACCTGCCCTATCCCGCAGACCTCCCCTCCCTCTGCGAGCGGATACAGCACGACGTCGCCGAGCGAGTGACTCAGCTGACCGGCCTGCACGTCGGAGAGGTCACCCTGACCGTCCGGCGCCTGGTGACGGCCGCGAACCGGGGACGGGTCCGGTGAGCCTGCCAGATTGCGTCGTACAGCAAGCCGCGCACTCACACGAAGGAGGACCGGCAATGACACCCCACCCGGGCCCTCCCGCTCCAAGCCCCCTGCCGATGGCGCGTCGCAACACCGTGTCGCCGGAGCAGAAGCCGATCGGGCCTGCACCGCCCGAACGCGACGCACCCCGGCCGGATACGGCAGCGCACGACCACAGCAGGCGGCACACCACACACCGTCCGTGGTCCGCGCGCCGCATTCCGGCCGCGGTGGTAGCCGCGGCGATCGTTGTCGCGGCAGGCGCAACACTGATCGACGTCCTGGCTGTACGAGCAGGACGCCAGGCGGCCAATTGGCGCAAGCATCTGGCCGACGAGCTGGCCACCCGCCCGGTGGACGACGTGTGGATGCTCACCGGAGCCGCCGTGGCCGCCGCCATCGGCATCTGGCTGATCGCCCTGGCACTCAGCCCGGGCCTACGCCACTGGCTCCCCCTGCGCTCGCCTGCCGAGTGTCCCGCCCGACTACGGGCTTCACTGAACCGAGACGGTGCCGCTGCATTGCTGCGCGACGCCGCCATGCGGGTCCCCGGCGTCAGCGCAGCCCACGTTCGAGTGCGGCGCCACCGCATCAAAACCCGCGCGGACGTCCGTTTCCGCGATCCGAAGCACGTCAAGGCCGACCTCACCGCCGTCCTGAACGAGGAACGCGAGCAACTCGCCCTCACCCATACCCCCCGCCTCGTCGTACGTGTGCGGCAACGCAACGCTTGAGCGACAACCAGTATCCGGAGCTGCCACCATGACGCCGCGACCCGTACTCAACCGGACGTTGCTGGCCCTCATCGGGCTGGTACTGCTCGGCGGCGGACTGCTGATCATCACCGCCGGGCTCGACCTCTACTCAAGCCACAACCTGGCACCGCCGGCCGGCTGGCCCCTCACCACCCCGGATGACATCCTGCTCAGCTCCGCCGACCGAGTCCGCTGGAGCAGCCAGGGCTGGTGGTGGTGGCCTGCAGTCATTGCCGCCCTCGTCCTCATCACCGCGCTCGCCCTGTGGTGGCTACTGGCCCAACTGTCCCGGCGTCACCAGGGCGGGATACCCGTCGGCAGCCCCCCGCAAGAAGGCGTCGAACTGCGCGCCCGCACGCTCAGCGATGCCATCGCCGCCGAAGCCGGCGCACTCCCCGGAGTCCAGCACGCGAATGTCCGCATCACAGGCCGACTTGCCCACCCGCGTGCCCACATCATCCTCACCCTCACCCCTCAGGGGACACCTGAGGCTGTCCTCAACACCCTCTGCAAGGGCCCGCTGCGCACTGCCCACCAGTCCACCGGCTTGCCCCCTCTACCCACCGAGGCCCGCCTGCGCGTCACTCCTCACAAACCCCACCGTGCCGAATAGGCCCACCACGTCTCGCGGTGTTTGCACGGGAGACGCTGGGCACTCGCTTAAAAGGTCGTGTCCAGGAGGAGGACGCTGCGCAGCTTCAGAGCATGCTGGAACCGGCTGCCGGCGCCGCCAGCGTCGGCCCCGAGTCCACCTGTTGACCGGTCAACCTCTCCTTCTTGGTGACTCAGGCCTCGGCCGGTGAGTTCCTGGCCGCCGTGGAAAAAGAGAGGCCCGCGAGAGCTGTCCGCCCCTCGCAGCGCGAGGTGAACGGACCACTGCCGCCGTACAAGTCGAGCTTGCGGCGCTGCCGAGCCCATGTCGACGAGCACGGGTGTCGGGGGAGAAGCAACCCAAGAGGCTGCTCATAAAGGCTCTGTTGCTGCCGCGGCACTGGCGCGAAGCACCGTCAGGGGAGAGACGTGACCGCCTAAGCCGCGCGACCCTGACTGGGAGCGGCAGGGCCATACATCGGAAACGGTCGATAGGACGACACGATGAACGGACTGGCATTGGGCCTCGCCGTAGGGGCCGGGTACGTCCTCGGACGCACAAAGAAGATGAAGCTTGCATGTGCCGTGGGCTCGCTGGTCGCCGGAAAACGGATGCATCTGAGCCCCAAGGGCGTCGCAGATCTGATCAGCGAGCAACTGCGAAACAATCCGCAGTTCAAGGAGATCGGCGACCAGCTGCGCCAGGACCTGCGCGGAGTGGGCGAGGCCGCCTCCGGACCGCTGGTCGAGCGACAGCTCGAGGGCCTTGCAAAGCGGCTGCACGGCCGTACGGACCGCGCGCGTGAGCAGATCTCCGGTCGTGTACCGGCGACCTCCGACCTGTCCGGCCTCCACGACGAAGAAGAGGAAGCGGGAGAGGAGGAAAAGGAGGGCAGTGGCGAGGCTTCCCAGGGCGAGGAGGCTCCACGCGAGGCGCAGGCGAAGGCTCCGGCCAAGAAGACCTCGGCGACCGCCCGGAAGGCCCCTGCAAAGAAGGGCCCTGCAAAGAAGGCTCCAGCGAGGAAGGCCGCCACCACGAAGGGCGGCGCGCGTCGCGTCACCAGCGGGTCGGCGGGGGAGAGGGGGCGGTGACGATGGCAGACACCGTCGCATCCGGGAACGGCAAGGCGAAGGGCGGACTGTCTCAGCTCGCCCAGAGCGAAGCGGTCGACCACCTCAAGAAGGAGCTGCAGAGCTACCTGGCGGCTCAGGGCCAGCGGATGCTCGCCGGCGCGGGTCGCAAGCTCGGCGAGGCCACCAGCAAGCTCACCGACATCGCCGAGGGCAACGGCCCTGGCCTCACCAAGATGGCCCTGGAAGGCGGACGCAAGCTTGTCGAGGGCAAGGGGCCGCTGCGCGCCCTCATGGAAACGGGCGCAGGCCAGGCCAAGGAGAAAATCGGCGAAGCCGTCCAGAGCGTCACCGGCGGCAAGAGCAAGCGCAAGGGCCGTGCGGGCAGCAAGCCCATCGTCATTCTCGAGTCCATCGATGTCGGTGTGCCGCTGCGCACCGCCTACGACCAGTGGACCCAGTACCAGGACTTCAGCACCTTCGCGAAAGGCGTCAAGAGCGCGAGCCGCGCCGACGACACCCATTCCGACTGGCAGGCCAAGGTGTGGTGGTCCAACCGCAGTTGGAAGGCCCAGACCAACGAGCAGGTGCCCGACGACCGCATCTCCTGGACGTCTGAGGGCGCCAAGGGTACGACAAGGGGCGTCGTCTCCTTCCACTCGCTCGCCGAGAACCTGACGCGGATCGAGCTGCTCATCGAGTACTACCCCAGCGGCTTCTTCGAGAAGACCGGCAACATTTGGCGCGCTCAGGGCCGCCGGACTCGCCTGGACCTCAAGAACTTCGTCCGTTTCATCACCCTGAAGGGAGAGGCGGAGGACAGCTGGCGCGGCGAGATCCGCGACGGCGAGGTAGTCCGCACGCACGAGGATGCCATCGCCGAGGAGGAAGAGGAACCGGAGGGCGAGTACGAGGAAGAGGAGCCCGAGGAAGAGCCTGAGGAAGAGGAACCCGAGGGCGAGTACGAGGAAGAGGAACCTGAGGGAGAGGAACCGGAGGGCGAGTACGAGGAAGAGGAGCTCGACGAAGAGGAACCGGAGGGCGAGGAAGACAATGAGGGCAACGACGAAGAGGAAGAAGAGGAATACGAAGAAAAGCCCGACGAGCGCGACGCCAAGCGGTCGCCCGCCCGGAGCCGGCGCTGATGACACCCGGCAGGCTTGCAGCAACAGTGCCACCGGACGTGACAGTGAGAGCTTTGAACTGGTCGACGTCAATCTTTGACGGTCGCTAGTGCGGCCGTTCATGTTCGAGCCGCCATCTGGCCGACATGGCCTTCCGAAGTGCTGCGCCGCGGGCTCTTCAGAGGGTGTTTATACGGATACTGACTCTATGCGCATCGAATACGACCCCGAGGTGATGGACGGGGCGGACTTCTACAGGTTCCTGACATCGGTCGTCGTTCCCCGCCCGATCGCCTGGGTCTCCACGGTCACCCCGGACGAAGGCATCGCGAACCTCGCCCCGCACTCCTTCTTCAGCATCGCCAGCACCGATCCCCCGGTCGTAGGGTTCACATCGATCGGCCGCAAGGACACCCTGCGCAATATCGAGGCCACCGGGGAATTCGTACTCAACTTCTCGTCCGAATCGCTTTTGGAGTTGATCAACGCCACCGCCATTACCTTCCCCCGGTCGGTCAGCGAGTTCGAGACCGCGGGCGTCGAGCGCGAGGCCAGCAGATGCGTTCGGCCGCCCAGGGTGGCCGTCTCCCCTGTGGTCCTGGAGTGCCGTTCGCACACCACCCTGCGCCTTGGCAATTCCACACTGATCTTCGGACAAGTGGTACATGCCGTAGTGGACAAGGACTACATCGTCGACGGCCGTCCCAGCGTCGAGCTGCTCCGCCCGCTCACCAAGCTCGGTGGCGACGAATGGGGCACCCTGGGCGAGGTCCTGCACCTGCGCGGCATCCACCACGAGGAACCCGACATGCCCCGGGAACGCGATGCGGACTGATTCCGGGTCGAGGACTGTCTGAGCACCACCATCGGCACCGACCCCGAGGGCTGCCCCACCCTCGAGTGGCACTTCGCCCAGGACGTCCTCGACGCCCAGGCCGCCACCGACCGACGGCTGGTACGCGTGCTGACCAACCTCACCGCCGAGCAGGTGCTACTGCGGTACAAGCGCCAGGGAGTGGTCGAACGCCGCTACCACGACTCCAAAGGCCCCTCGCGGTCGCACCCGTGCTCCTGCAGAACGACCGCAGCATCGCCGCCCTGATCACCGTGATCTGCCTGGCCCTGATGGTGTTCTGCCTGATCGAGCGCCAGGTCCGTCAGGCCCTGGGTCCCGAGCAGACCATCCGCGGCCTCTACTCCAACAACCATGCCGTCCGCCAAACCAGCCGCATGGTCTTGTACCACCTCGCCAGCCTAACGATCCGGCCCGACACCGCCACCCGCCCCACCCCCCATCCAATCAACTGAGGAGTCCAGCCACACCTGCTCGAACTCCGGGCATCGACGAAACCCGACCTCGCTAGTGCTCCCGAGTGGCTGCGCACTCGCCGCGGCTGGTCGATGTCTTGTGGCTGGGCTGATGCCATTGAACGGCATGCCGATGGAGAGGACCTGCTGGCGGTGTTCTTCCGTCTCTTGGACGAGTACCGGGCTGAGGCTTGATCGTGCGCTCCCGGGCGCTGGCCGAGTCTGGCGTCACGCTGCAGTTGCCCGTGCGCGTCCGCCCCAACGCAGGCCCTTCTCCCTGCGGATGCGGGCACGCTCCTTCCCTGCGCGGCGAGGACGTCGGGGTGCCGAGCATTCTTGTAACGCCAGCGCAGGTAGGCGTGCAGGGCCCGGCTCTGGACGGTGTGGTTGCGGTGGTGGGAGTTGGCGACAGTGAACTGCAGCGGCCCGAAGTGGGCCTCGATCGGGTTGGCCCAGGACGCGTAGGTCGGGGTGAAGCACAGCTCGACCCGGCTCTTCTTCGCCCAGCGCCGGATCGTGTCGCCTTTGTAGGCGGAGAGGTTGTCCAAGATGACGCAGATCGGGGCACCGTCCGGGCGGGCCGCGCGTATCGACCTGAGTGCTGCCAGCTCCCTTCTTCCGGCGGTTGACGCCCCAGAGGGCGTCGTCGCCCACACACCCGACCTGCAAAATCCGCCTGGTTTGCGACGCCCTCCCGCCCGCTTGCTTTCGTCATCATCGGCCAGACCCCCAACGACTGCATGCAGCTCACCACCGTCATGAAGGCAATTCGCGTTCCCCACACGGAACCTCTGCTAGCCCTTATGCCGCGCCCCGTCTCGCCGTGTCGAGATGGGGCGTAGTCGTACCTCGGACGTAAAGTCCGACCGCGTGGCACACACCTTTGACGAACTCGTGGAGAAGCAGCGCGCGGCAGACAAGGCGCAGGTCCAGGTCGAACAGCTCCGAGACACGTACGGGTCCCCGACCGCGGAGCTGTGGAGCGAGCAGCAGACCGGTACGTACGAGACCGCGTGGCGCGCCTGGCGTGACCTTGGGCGGGACGTACAGGCGGCGATCACCGAGTACGCCAAGGACGAAGGCGTGGCCCGGAACGTTGTTGAGGCGGATGTGAAGAAGCAGGCCCGGCACTCGGAGGCGGACTGACCCTGTTACGGCGCGGGGCCGGCCATGGGCTTTTGGGCCAGGTGCGAGCTCCTCGTCCGTCTCGGGGGTAGGGCGGTCCTCGGGTGCGCGTCGACGGTGTGATCCTTGGCAGGGCGTACAGTCTGCACGATCTCAGCGGGCTCTTTTGCCGGGCGGGCATCAAAGGTTTGACTGAGGTGGATCCGGCGGCCGAGGACCCGATCGAGTAGGTCGGTGAGCTGATCGGGTGGTGTGGAGGCGGACCAGACGTGTGGAAGGTCTGAATCTCTCCTAGAGCCTGATGTCCCCCGTACAGTCGGCATGCACTATGTCGGGAGACGTTGCCACAGATGGCCCGTCGGCCCTCAGATCATTGGGGGCCGGCGGGCCGGGTGCGTTCAGGCCACAGTGTCCGACTGGGTCCCTCATAGGCGTCCACGGGGTCAATGAGGCGGGGACGCAGTCCAGGTGAGTTGATCGTCAGCTCGCCGAAGTTGGCCCAGATCGCCATCGCCGCGTTGTTGAGTTCGGTTCCACGTCCGTCGCGCGAGCCGGATTGGGGTGGCTCTCCGCGGCGCACATCCGCGGTTGGGACCGTGCCAACCCTCGTCAGCCAGGTTCCGCACAGCCCGCGGACGTCACCGTGTTCCTCACTGTCGGCGACGGCTGAAAAGTGGACCAGTAGCGACGCTTGAAAGTTGACCCCCTCCAGTGGTCTGGCTCGTTGAGTCAGGCCGGGAGGAGTGGTGATCAGCGTGGAGGATTGGGCGGAGATCCGTCGGCTTCACCGGGCCGAGCAGATGCCGGTGAGAGCAATCGCGAGGAAGCTGGGGATCTCGAGGAACACCGTCCGCAGGGCCATCGCGGACGACGCGCCGCCGAAGTACCAGCGGGCGCCGAAGGGCTCGATCGTGGACGTGGTCGAGCCGCAGATCCGTGAGCTACTCGAGCAGTGGCCCGAGATGCCGGCGACGGTGATCGCCGAGCGGATCGGCTGGGACCGGGGTCTGACCGTGCTCAAGGACCGTATTCGGGACTTGCGGCCAGCCTACCGGCCTGCGGATCCGGCCTCGCGGACGGTCTATGAGCCCGGCGAGATCGGCCAGTGCGACCTGTGGTTCCCGCCCGCCGACATCCCGCTCGGCTTCGGCCAGGTGGGGCGGCCGCCGGTGCTGGTCATGGTCGCGGGCTACTCGCGATGGATCACCGCCCGGATGCTGCCCTCCAGGTCAGCGGCCGACCTGATCGCCGGGCACTGGCGGCTGCTGACCGAGCTGGGAGCCGTCCCGCGGGTGCTGGTCTGGGACAATGAGGGAGCCGTCGGCTCATGGCGGTCCGGTGGCCCCCAACTCACCGACGAATTCGCAGCGTTCGCCGGACTGCTGGGCATCAAGTTCCTGCTCTGCAAGCCACGCGACCCAGAGGCCAAGGGGCTGGTCGAGCGGGCCAACGGCTATCTGGAGACGTCATTTCTGCCCGGGCGGGTGTTCACCTCTCCGGCGGACTTCAATATTCAGCTCGCCGACTGGCTGACCAGGGCCAACCGGCGTATCCACCGCATCTTGCAGGCCCGTCCGTCGGACCGGCTGGAGGCCGACCGCTCCCGCATGCTCACGCTGCCGCCGATCGCCCCGCCGGGCTGGTGGAAGGCATCGCTGCGGCTGCCGCGGGATCACTATGTCCGCCTGGACACCTGCGACTACTCGGTCCATCCGCTGGCCGTCGGCCGCCGCATCGAGGTTGCCGCGGACCTGGACCAGGTCCTGGTGACCTGCGATGGCGTCGAGGTCGCCCGGCATGCCCGCAGCTGGGCCCGCCATCAGACCATCACCGACCCCGATCACGCGGCGGCTGCCGCTGCCGCCCGCAAGGCGGCCGTCGGCAAGAAGGCGGCACCGACGATGACCACGGAAGTCGAAGAGCGGTCGCTGGACACCTATGACCGGATCTTCGGTGTCATCGACGGCGGCCTCAGCAGGGGCGAGGGAGTCGCGTGATGGCCGCCAAGCAGACGGTGAACAGCCGTGATGTCTCCTCCGAACTGGTCTATCTGACCAAGGCATTGAAGGCCCCGGCCCTGAGGGATGCGGCCATCCGGCTTGCCGAGCGGGCCCGTGACGAGGACTGGAGCCACGAGGAGTATCTGGCTGCCTGCCTGCAGAGGGAGGTCGCCGCCCGCGATTCGCATGGCGCCGAGGGACGTATCCGGGCAGCCCGCTTCCCTTCCCGCAAGTCTCTGGAGGACTTCGACTTCGATCACCAGCGGTCTGTGAAACGCGAGGTCATTGCCCACCTGGGGACGCTGGATTTCGTCGTCGGCAAGGAGAATGTCATCTTCCTGGGGCCGCCTGGCACCGGCAAGACTCACCTGGCCACCGGGCTCGGCATCCGGGCCTGCCAGGCCGGCCACCGGGTGGCCTTTGCCACCGCCGCTCAGTGGGTGGCCCGCCTGGCTGAAGCACATCAAGTGGGCAGGCTCAGCGATGAATTGACGCGGTTGGGTCGTACCCCGCTGATCATCGTGGACGAGGTCGGCTACATCCCCTTCGAACCCGAGGCCGCGAATCTGTTCTTCCAGTTCATCTCGGGCCGCTACGAACGGGCCTCGGTGATCGTGACCAGCAACAAACCCTTCGGACGATGGGGCGAGGTCTTCGGCGACGACACCGTCGCAGCCGCCATGATCGACCGCCTCGTTCACCATGCCGAAGTCATCTCACTCAAGGGCGACAGCTACCGCATGCGCGGCCGCGACCTCGGACGGGTTCCCGCAGCGAACGCCGGGGAATGACCAACATCGAAAGACGCAGGGGGTCACTTTTCGTCCGTCGGCAGCGGCTCACAATTCAGCCGTCGCCGACACCTCACGAACTTCAGCCCCGCACAGATCGAACCCGCATGTTGATTGTCTGCGAGCGCTAACGACCTCGGGCTCGATAAGAGTTGACGCAATCCTGGCTTGGTGAATCCATGCTGCTCACAGCCTCGCTTCTTGACGGCTGGCTGCGCTGGCGCGCCTTCATGGTGGTTTCACGCGCGGGCTGGCAGTTGTTGATCCACCCAGATGACTTTGCCGTCCGGGATGTGGCGGGTACCCCATCGGCGGGACAGTTGAGTGACGAGGCCGTGTTATAGAAGTTGCTGGTGGGATGGGTGGGTCGTCCGGGGAAGTCGCGGGTGGCCATCCAGATGGTGAGGTAGCGGTGATCCGATTGATGCTGGTCTCGGTGACGACGTCATGTTCGCGGCGGGTGGTATCGCGGCGGACGACCTCGTAGCCCTTCGTCCAGGACGGCGACGGACGTGAACCAGGCCGGGTCGTCGATGTTGCGCAGGCCCTCACGATGTCCTGGAGTCCTACCAGTTCACCACGGGCGTACGGCGTGGTCGGGCCGCTGGCATCTCCGCTACGCCCCCTTCTCCCACGCTCTGGCTGGAGTTGAGGATGAGGGGGCAGGATGGGCGGCGCGGACGCTGCCGGGGATCGAGGCGCGCTCGCCGGTGTCATGCGCCGGGGCCGCTGACGGTGCGGCGGCCCGAGAAACGGGCACGGCGCTAGGGTGCCGCAATGAGGTTGCGCGGAGTGTTTATCGCATTGTTCCTGGTCCCGCTGGCGTGGGGGGTGATCACCCTGCTGAGGGCCGGGGCGGCCTACGGCGTCCCGGACTGCCCGGGGGTCCAGCTGGACGAGGACGGCGAGGACCACCCCGGCCGCATGCGGCCGCACTACACCTGCACGCTCGACTACAACATCAACGGCGGCGATTCGACCGGCACGGCCACGTACGATCAGCTCAAATACGCTCAGGAGGTGAAGCGTGGCGACCTCTTGGGCCAGGGTCTGCTGTACACGCTGTACGGAACGGCGGGCACGGCCGCCACCGTGATCGCCACCCGGTCACGGCACTAGGTCTGGCCTAGGTCTTCCAGTCCCCACCGGTTCAGCTGCCGGGCAGCGAGAGTTCGGGCACGGCTGACGACGGCAAGATCGCTGGGGAACTGCCAAGAAGCAACCTGGTCTGCGTTGAGCACGTGGGTCCGTGCGAGGAGCTATCGACTGTGGAAGAGCACAGATCGTCCAGTGTGTGGTGAGGCCGTGCGAGGGCCGCGCGCAGACGGTTCATGCCGGCGCTGATGTCCTGGTCGCGGGCCTCGATCAGACCGTCGGTACAGAGGGCGAGCAGGCTTCCTTCAGCGCGTTCCAAAGTTACGGATTCGAAGGGAACCAGTTCGAGGCCGAGCGGTGCCCTGATGGGCAGGTCAGGATCAGTTCAACGCATCGGCTGCGCTCAGTTCGGCGAGCAGGGTCCGGTGCAACTGGTCGAAGACCCCGGCCTTCTGCCACCGCTCCAGCCGCCGCCAGCAGGTCCGACCCGAGCCGAAGCCCAGCTCCAGGGGAAGCAGTTGCCAGGCAATGTCGTTGTGCAGCACGTACAGGATGCCCTGCAGGCACAGCCGGTCCGGCACCGGCCGCGGTCCAGGAGACGTCTCAGGCCAGGGCGGCAGCAACGGCTCGATCAGCGCCCACAGGGCATCGTCCACGATCCACGGCCGGACAGTCACACCATCCCGAACGGCCGAATCGTCATACCGGTCACGGCCGACCAGTGCCGTTCAATGAGCTTGATTACGAGCTCTTCCTGCGGAGTGGGGCAGCACCCTGTGTGCAGATCGAGAATCACCGGGGGAGGGGGCCATTCCAGCCGTGCACTATTCCCCTCCGACCAGTAGTTCTCTCGTCGGAACCCGGCAGCTTGTCAGGAGACCGTCGCCCCCGGGGTGTCCCGCAGGGCGACGTTGGCGTGGCTCTCCTGGAAGCTCTGGTCTGAAACGAGGGTCAGCCGGGCCGTGGACTGGAACGCCGGCAGGGTACTGGAGCCGCAGGAGACCATCGTGGTCTTGAGCTTGGCCATGGTCAGGGCGAGCCCTTCGTTGAGGTCGCCCGCGTAGGGAACGTAACCATCCACGCCTTCCTCGAAGACCAGGCCCTGGCCTCCCTGGCCGTAGCGCTGCCAGTTGCGGGCCCGGTTCGAGCCCTCACCCCAGTACTCCTTCACGAAGCCGTCACGGGTGGGCAGCTTCGCGCCGGCCGCCTGGTCGAAGCGTGCGAAGTAACGCCCCATCATGACGAAGTCGGCTCCCATCGCCAGCGCCAAGGCCACGTGGTAGTCGTGCACCAGCCCGCCATCGGAGCAGATCGGCACGTACTCGCCGGTGCGTTCGCGGAAGGCATCGCGGGCTGCCGCGACGTCCAGCACAGCGCTGGCCTGGCCGCGGCCGATGCCTTTCTGGTCCCGAGTGATGCAGATGGAGCCGCCTCCCACCCCGACCTTGACGAAGTCCGCCCCCGCCTCGGCGAGAAAGGTGAATGCTTCGCCGTCGACCACGTTGCCGCCGCCGACCGGGATTTCTGGATAGTGCTTCTTCACCCAGGTCAGGGCCTGTGCCTGCCAGTCGCTGTAGCCGTCGGACGAGTCGAAGCACAGCGCGTCCACGCCCGCTTCCAGCAGGGCCGGGACGCGCTCTTGATAGTCGTGGGTGTTGATCCCCGCGCCTACGCGCAGACGCTTGGCAGCGTCCACGAGCTGGTTCGGGAAGCGCTTGTTGTCCGTGTAGTCGGAACGGAACACCAGATGCTGCAAGCGACCCTCGGTATCCAGTACCGGGAGGCAGTCCAGCCGTTCGTCCCACAGCCGCGCGTTGGCCTCGGAAAGCGTGATGTCGGGCCCGGCGTGGGCCAGGTCGGCGATAGCGGTCATCCGGCCGCTGACGGGTCCGTCCAGGTCATGGCGCTGGGGATGGAAGTCCCGGGAGGTTACCAGGCCGAGCAGGCGGCCGGTGGCGGTCCCGTCGTGGGTGACTACGGCGGTGCTGTGACCGGTGCGGCGCATGACGTCGGCCAGGAAGCTCAGGCTGTCGTCGGGGCGGACGTTGGTGTCGCTGGTGACGAATCCGGCCTTGAAGTTCTTCACCTGCCGGACCGCTGCAGCCTGGTCCTGGATCGGCTGGTTGTGGTGCAGGAAGCTGAGACCACCGTTGCGCGCGAGCGCGATCGCGAGATCGGGTGTGCTGACGGCCTGCATGATCGCGGACGTGAACGGGGATTGCAGCTCGATCGCTGACGGCTCGCCCGCGATGTGCCGCACCAGGGGCGTGCGCAGGTCAACGGCCGCAGCCGAGCAGTCGGTCCGAGTCCGGTTCGGCAAGAGCAGAAACTCGTTGAACGTCCGTGAGACCTCGGCGATGATCTGTGCCACTCGTTCCTCCTGGCCCGTCGGCCGGGGCCCGACTGCCCCGCCGTGAGGATCGCCCCCGTATCCCAGGGCCCGGGCAGGCAGAGATCAGCACGGCAGCTGTGAAGGTGCCACCAACTGCGGCAGAGCCTGACCGGCCCGTGGATCGAACGGGGGCGGTCGTGACCTGGCACCTTATCGATTGACTCAGCCGCTGCACTAATCGTGCCCCTCACCGGCAACCCCCGGGACCGGAGACGCCTCAAGAAGCACAACTCATGATCGTGTTACGAGCTCTAAGGATGACAATGTGTTCGTCCGGGTCGTCGGTGACGATCAGAAAGACCTTGCCCGCCGCGTTGTCGAGGTCCAGTTGCTCGGTGAACGGGCGCTCGTGGCTGTCCCGCGGGCTGCGCCAGTACCGTGTCGCCCGCTGTCCGGGATGAGATCGGCAGGACCGGCGCGGCTGTCGCGTACCGCCGCGCCCAGCCGAGTGATTCCTGTATGCCACTCGGGCTGCAGGCCAAGGGTGCCGCCCGAGGAGGGTGGTCTCTCTCCACTACCGTTGTGGAACGCTGGCGGTTGCTGGCATCGGTAGCGGTCCTGTCCGAGAAGCGTTGAGGAGATGGGCGTCCATGGCCGTGTGTGAGGTCTGCGGCAACGACTACGAGATGTCATTCGACGTACACGTCAAAGGAGCTGTCCACACCTTCGACAGCCTCGAGTGCGCCGCCCAGCGGATGGCACCGATCTGCGACAACTGCCAATGCCGCATCCTTGGCCACGGCCTCCAAGCCGACGGGCAGTTCTTCTGCTGTGCGCACTGCGCCCGCCAGCGGGGCAAGGCAGAACTCGTCGACCACGCCTGACTGAGCGGACTGGCGTTCCTGGCCGCCACTACCTGCGATGGCGCAACAAGAATGCCCGGCACCCTCATGTCCTCGCCGCCCAGCGGAAGGAGCGTGCTCGCATCCGCAGTGAGAAGGGCCTGCGCTGGGGCGGACGACCAACGAAAGTCGCGTGACCTTGATCAGGGCACCGGCAACACTGGTGCCATGACCGATGATCGTGAGGCTCTGCAGGCCGGTTGGAATCACACCCGTCACCACCTCGACGCCGCCCGAGCCCACCTCACACGCCCGCCGGACATCGATCTCTCAGCGACGCTGGAGTTCCTGGAGCACAACGAGTTGGGACTCGCCTTCGACTGCCTGGTCGATCTCGGTGACGACCTCGACCTGCCCCTCAGTTTCTGGCAGCACTTGGACCGAGCGGCTCGTGAGATGCGGCTTTACAGCGATGCGCTGCACAGGCCCCACCTCACGGCAGCCGATTTCTGCCGCCGTCACCTCGCCGCGACCTCCGAGCAGGAATGATCCGCCAACCCGGCGACCTCCCCGGTCAGAGCACTAGGCACTATTGAGTGCGGGGAACCTCAATTCCGTCCAGACGATCTTGCCGGACGTTGTGTATCTCGTGCCATAGCCCTGGGTGAGGTGGGCGACGATGCTCAGGCCCCGGCCGCTTTGTTCGCTCGGCGCCGGTTCACGGGCGTGGGGTGCCGCGTGGTTGGTGTCCGATACCTCGCAGATCAAGGCGTGGTCGCGGATCAGGCGCAGCTGGATCGGCCCGGTGGAGTAGCGGATCGCATTCGTGACCAGTTCGCTCACCACCAATGTGGCGGTGAAGGACAGGTCCGGGAGTCCCCAGGATGTCAGCTGTGTGGCGGTCCGGGCGCGGGCGTCTGCCACTGCGGATGGTTCGTTGGGCAGATCCCACGTGGCAATGTCCGCGGGTGTGGTGGCTCGCGTTCGAGCAGTGAGGATGACGGCCGACGTCGTCCTCGGTCCCGGCTGGTGCGAGCCCATGCCCGGGTCGGCTCGGTCCGGTTGCGCCTCGTCGACGGGCGTGCCCTGGTGTTGTTCCTGGGGACCGGCACAGCTCAGCGCCAGGAGGCTGCCTGGAGGCACGTGGAATTCGGCGACCTCGTACGACTCCGCGCCGATGGGCGCCTGGGTGGAGGGAGCAACGGATTGCGCACCATCGGCGTCGACCACCGTCAAACGAGCCAGGCCCGTGTGGGCTGCCGTGCAGCGGCGGGTCACCGGGTCGTAGACCGCGTACACGCAGTGCCCCGCTGCCGAGGGCGAACCTTGAGCGTCGGACTCGCGTGTGGGCGGTGCAAAGCTGCGGGTCAGGACCTCACCGGGATCGATGTCTTGTACGGCGAACGCCCTGACCTGCGCCTTCTGCTGGCTCATGGCGGCTGCCGCCGGGATTCCGCGACCGCTGCAGAATCCTGCCACCAGCCCCACGCGGGCGCTGGCGAGGGGGATGACGTCGAACCATCCGCCCGGAGGGCCGTTCACCGGTACGTGGCCGTTGACGTCTTCGATGGCGGTCAGGTGGGGCGGCTGTGCCAGCAGGGCCTGCTGGAATCGGCGTCCCATCCCCTGCTCTTGCAGCTCGCGGCGTCTTGCGTCGAGGATTTGGGCTGCCCGTTGCGCAAGTTCTGCCGCTGCCCGCAGGTCGGCCTGCCGGAAGGGTGAGGACCCTCTGCGCCGGTAGAAGGCGACGAGTCCCAGGATGACGTGGTTCGCGGTGAGCGGTACCACCATGAGGGAGTGCACGTCGTTCTCGCACATCACAGCAGCTCGGACGGGGTCATGTGCCAGCCACCGTGCCCGCGCAGGAATGGGGGAGACGATGCGTGGGCGCATGTCCCTGAGGCTGCGCCTATAGGGCGTTCCGGAAGGGATAGCGCAGGCTTCACCGATCCGGTAGGCGCATCCTGGGTGGCGTACGCCGCGGAAGGCCGCGCGGTGAAAGCCGACCCCGTCGCATGCTTCGGACAAGGCGGTGTGCTCGCAGAGGGTGCTGTCCGAGACCTCGACGGCGGCGATGTCGGCCACGGTGGGCACTGCGGAGTTCACCAGTTGCTCGGTGGCCCGGAAGGCGTCCAGGACGGGCGGACCGTCGACCCCGGTGACGGCAGGAAGGGAGGAAGTCATTGTGATCACCTCGGGGGGGCGAGGAGCGTGCCTGTCTTCGAGCATCCGCCGCCGCTATCGGGGGCGCATCGGTAATGGCCCGTGCGCAGCATGCGTGATTTGCCACACCTCCTTGCGGTCCACCCGCAAACCGTGGAGCCGCAGGCCTCATCTAGCCTCACGCGTTCACGAGACGGTCCGTCCGGTTGGTGATCAAGAAAGCAGAAAGTGCCTCTGACCAGCGAGAACGAGGATTGCTGAGGTCCTTGTCCCGTCGCGGGGGCACTTTCGAGGTGAAGAAGAGTACCGGGTCCTATCCGCGTGTCCGTGTCGAGGGCGCCGGTCGCGGAACAGCGTTCGTCGACCACGGCCCGGGTGGAACCGGAGAGCCGGTCGCCGTCCTCTACAGACCGGCGAGCGCACGCGGTCTCCACACGGCCGCAGACCACATCGTCGCGTCCTGCCAGCGGTCGAACATCGCGAATTCGGGACGCCGACCGACAAAAAGTTCGGGCCGCCCCGGTAGGAGCATGCTGCCAATCCACCCGCGGCGGCCGGCCTGTGCCGCCTCCGAACACGTTGAGTGACTCTTTAGACACGCTCAGGGCGGGAGTCCCTCCAGGCGCACATGCAAGAGTTGATCACTACAGAGGTCCTCAAGCCGATCACGGGAGAGATGGCCGCACGACAAGCGCGAGGTTGCGGTGGTGCGGGGGTCGATCGAATTGAGGTGAGGGTGATTTCACGGGGTCGGTGGTCGTTCGGACACGAACGGCACGGGATCAAGCGGCGAGCTCCTCATGACGGCCGCCCTGCGGGCCACCGGCCAAGCCGCGCTGTGACCCCAGCAGCGTCAGCCGGCTCTCCCCGTCGCCCATCAGCTGGCATGGGGAGGCTGGTAGGCCAGTTGGACCTGCCGTGGCATGTTGCGTCGGCCAGTGAACGTGGCGCGGCCGGGAGGCTGGCGGCGCGGGGTGACGGAACCGATGAGCGGGCCCTCGGACTTGTCGCCCGAGAGCGTCAGCCCGTGCGCGCCCAGTTCCCCCAGGCGCTGCATGATGGGTTCGAACATCGACCGCCCTGCTCCCGCCGAATTGCGGCACAGCACTACGCGGAGGCCGATGTCCCGCGCGAACGGCAGGTACTCCAGGAGAAGGTGGAGGGGGTTGCCCGAGGCGGTCGCGACGAGGTCGTAGTCGTCCACGAGCAGGAAGATGTCGGGTGCCGTGTACCAGCTTCGGTTCCGCAGCTGTTCCGGGGTGACGTCCGAGGAAGGGAGCCGCTTTCCTACGACGTCGACCAGGGCCTCGACATGAGACTGCAGTTGCAGGCCGTTGGGGACGTACTCCGTCACAAACTGCGAGGGCAGATCGCCCAATAGCGAACGCCGGTAGTCGACGACGATCAGCTGCGCTTCCTGGGGCGTGTAGCGCTCGCTGATCCTCTGGGCAAGCAGCCGCAGCAGTGACGTCTTCCCGGACTGGCTCTCCCCGATGACGACCAGATACGGGTCGGTCTCAAAGTCGACGCTGAAGGGCAGCAAGGTCGTTTCATCGAGGCCCAGGGCGATTTCGGTCTTGGAAGGGCCGAGGTCCGTGGGAAGCGCGTCCACGGGCAGCAGCGTGGGCAGGACACGTACGGGCGGGGCTGTCGGCCTTGTCCACTGTGACCGGATGGCATCGGCAAAGTTCACTGTGGCCTCTGCCAGTCCTGTGGAGGCGCTGGGCCCGTCGCCGAGTCGCGGCACGGCGGCCAGGAAGTGGAACTTGTCGAGGGTCAGACCGCGGCCCGGCGCACCGACCGGAACATCCGCCGCCACCTTTCGTGCGATCTCTGAGTCCATTGGGTCGGCGAGACGCAGCTCGACTCGCGTGCCGAAGTAGTCGCGCAGCGCTGGGCGGACGTCGGCGTAGCGGGTGGTCGCGAGCAAAAGATGGACGCCGTGGCCGAGGCCGCGTGTCCCGAGATCGAAAATGGTCTCCTCTAGCTGCTCGTATTCGTGCTTGAAGCTTGACCAGCCGTCGATGACCAGGAAGATGTCGCCCCACTGCTGGTCCGGCCACTTTCCTGCCGCGCGTCCTTTGCGGTATGCGGCCATAGAGTCGATGCCGTGGGTCTGGAAGAACTTCTCTCGTGTGGCGAGCACGCCGGCGACCTCGGCGACCGTACGTCGTACTTGCTCCGGATCGAGCCGCGAGCTCACTCCTCCCACATGTGGCAGATGCTGGAGCTGTTGCATGCCGCCGCCGCCGAAGTCCAAGCAATAGAACTGGACTTCGGACGGCGTGTGGGTCAAGGCGAGCGCGCAGATGACAGTACGCAGCAATGTCGACTTGCCCGTCTGGGGTGCGCCGACGATCAGGCCGTGCCCAGCGGCAGCAGAGAAGTCGAGGTACAACGGATCGCGGCGCTGCTGGTCGGGCCGGTCGACCAGCCCGACCGGGACCCGGAGTCCGCCCAGCCCCTCGTATGCCGGGGGGTGCAGCCCGCGCTCAGGCGAGGTCGCCAGTTCTGGCAGCAGCTGGTCGAGGGTGGCCGGGTAGTCCAGTGGAGGCAGCCAGATCTGGTGTGCAGGCGGCCCCTGGCCTTCGATTCGGCGGACCAGCACGTCCAGCAGGCTGTCCGCGAAGATGTCTTCGAAGATGGCGTCGTCCGCGGCAGACGGGGCTTCTCCTGCTGCGTAGGGGGCCGAGACGTATGCGGCTCGGAATCGGGTTATCTGCTCGGAGTCGTGCTTGAGATAGCCGGAACCCGGCACGGGGGGCAGGTGGTAGGCGTCCGGGACTCCGATGGCCGCGCGGGATTCGGCGGCCGAGAAGGTTCGCAGACCAATCCGGTACGAGAGGTATGTATCAAGGCCGCGCAGCCTGCCCTCCTCCAAGCGCTGCGAGATGAGCAGCAGATGCACGCCGAGGGAGCGGCCGATGCGTGCGACCTGGATGAAGAGGTCAATGAACTCAGGCCGAGCAGTGAGGAGTTCGGAGAACTCGTCGATCACGATAAGTAGCGAGGGGAGGGGATCCAGAGGGGCGCCCGCGGCGCGCGCCTTCTCGTACTGAAAGACGTTGGGGTAGTTGCCCGCAACGCGTAGCAGTTCCTGGCGGCGCAAGAGCTCGCCGCTGATGGCGTCGCGCATGCGGTCGACGAGGGTCAACTCGTCGGCGAGGTTGGTGATGATTGCCGAAACATGCGGCAGCCCCTCCATGCCGGCGAATGTGGCACCGCCCTTGAAGTCCGCGAGGACGAAGTTCAGTGTCTCCGACGAGTGCGTGACGGCGAGGCCGAGGATCAGCATGCGCAGCAGTTCCGACTTGCCGGAGCCGGTGGCGCCAACGCACAGGCCGTGTGGGCCCATCCCGCCGTGCGCTGCTTCCTTGAGGTCGAGCATGACGGGCCGGCCGTCGTCGCTGACCCCGATCGGCACCCGCAGCCGCTCCTGCGGTGGGCGCTGCGACCAAGCGCGGGTGGCGTCGAACCGCTCAGCGTCGCTGATGTCGAAAAGTTCCGTGAACGGGATGTCGGTGCGGGGTGCGGGCGCCGTGTCCGGTTGCACGCCGTGCCAGCGTTCCCTCATTCGCTGTGCTGTCTCAGCCAGGGCCTGCCTGGCTTCCGCGGAGCTGGTGACCTCTTCCAGATGGGGCACAGCCACCCGGAAACGCCGTCGGAGCGACAGGCCCCAGCCGATTCCGAGGCTCGCTGAGAGAGTCGCATCGATCTGCGACTCTGATGGGTCGTCCAGGGGCAGTTCGACACGAGTCCCGAGCAGGCCCAGCAGGCTCGTACCGAAGTCGCTCCAACGCCGGGCGGAGACGAGGAGGTGCAGTCCGTAGTTCAGGCCGGTATTCGCCAGTCGGTGGACCTCTTGAGCGAACTGGGGTATCTCCCAGTCGAAGTCGAGCCAGCCGTCGATCACAAGGAAGACATCGCTGCCGCTGTCGCGCGGCAGCCGTCCCGCTGCGCGTAGTTCGCGGAACTCCTCGACCGAGTCGATGTCCAGATCCCGGAACAGAGCCCGCCGGGCGGCGATGGCGTCCTTCAACGCCGTGAGGACCTCTGCGACCGCCTCGTGCTCGTGTGCGGCGGCGACCTTCTTCACGTGCGGCATCGATCGAAGCACGCCCAGCCGATTGACGGCTCCCTCCAGGAGATACAACTCCGCCTCGTGCGGCGTGTGGGTCAGCGCCAGCGACATGGCGAGCACACGCAGCAGCGTCGTCTTGCCGCTGCCCAGCCTGCCGACGACCGCTGCGTTTCCGCTCCGGTTGGAGAGGTCCAGACACATGAGTTCGCCGCCCGAGGCCACAGATGTACGGCCAATCGGCACTATGAGCCGGGACGTACCCTCCCAAGAGTCACAGATGAACCCCCGGTCCGAGGTATCAACCGGCGGAGGAAGCAGCGTCCCCAGCATGAGTTCGTCTGTCCGTGCTCCCTGCGAAAGCAGGCCGGTGGAAGGGTCAGTGCGTGCAGCGTACGCGAGGGGGACATGCCCCTCACACTGGCCGGACTTGGTGGGCGTCTGCTCTGGGCCGCTCTGGTTGACGACGGCGTCGTGCACATACGTGTAAAGCTCGTCGGGCGTGATGACACCGTCACGGTCGAGATCGGCCAGCCCGGTGCTGAGCCCCTCGTTGACGGCGGCGGTGAAACGTGCCACGGGGCGGGCGTTGTCGAGCGTGAGCTGGTCTCCTTCGTAGGCGTATTCGAGCGCGGTGGACGCGGTGATCACGAAGGTGCCACGGCCGACCAGTGCCGCCTCCACGTCGACCGGCGCGGGAGACATGGGGGTGGCCCGGTGGAAGAGACCGCTGTAGCAGCAATCGAGGAGCACGATCTTGGTGCGGGCCTCGCACTCGTCCAAGAGCTGGTGGATGAGGTCTGCCCGGACGGCTGTGGTGTGGGGGCGACTCAGGTCCGTCCCGATCGTCGCGAAGAACAGCCGGTCGGTGTCGTTCCTGATGCCGTGACAGGCGAGGTAGAGCAGGACCACATCGTCAGGCGCGCGATTACTCAGCAGCGCCTCGATCTCTCGCTCGATCTCCTCTTTGGGTCGGTTGGTGAGCGTACGGACGAAGTCGAAGCGGCCCACCGCCTCGTCTTTTAGCAGGGCTTCCAGCTCGCTGGCGCCGCGCACAGGCGACCGGAGCTGGTTGAGGCCGGGGTCGACGTATCCGTCAGTCGCGATCAGCAGCGCGATCCGGCGTCCCGCCATCGCTGCCTCCCGGCTCCCTGCTGTCGCCGTCCGCGCTGACCCCTGCGGCGATCCGCGTGGCCACCACGTCGAGCAGCTTGTTTTGGTCCTTTGCGGAGAGCGCCTGGAACGTACCCTTGTTGCCGTCGAACTCCCATTCCACGGAACGGGCCTTGGAGCGCTGGATGTACGCCATCAAGACGTTACTCATGGCCTTCAGTGCCGCAGCCGAGAAGGCGCCGCTGACAACGAGGGCGCCGATTTCGTGCCCAGCGGAGGCCATCGAGTTGGCCGGCGCCGGAGCCTGCTTGCGCTCCACGTTGAACAGGCCGAGCGTTCTCAAGTCGCGGTAGAGGCTACGCACTTGGCGCTCCACTTGCTCATCGGTCGCCATGGGTCCAGCATCTACTCGGAGCACCAGCTCGTACACTCTGCCTCCCCGGCATCGCAGTTCACCTCCGACGACCGATCGTATAGCGAGGCAGGCAGGCCGTACGAGTCACTTGCCAGCTTCGTCAACCTGAGTCCTGAGGCCGAATGGTGTAGTCCTCGACCGGTGCGGCCGTGTCCGTGGCGTACTCGGCGCGGGCCTGACGGTCTGCCTTGCTGAGGTCGGGTGGGTCCTTCGGTGGGCTCGACTTCGCGGTGAACAGCGCAGAATCCCGTCACACAACCCCGGTCGAGCAGAAGGCGGCCGTGACCCGTTGCGCAGGCTGGCGGAGTCCGAGGAGGTTGCAGCCGCGGCTGTGTGGCTGTGCTCGCCGGACGCTCCTACGTCACCGGCACTGCCCTGTCGGTCGACGGCGGCCGCCGGGCTTGAGCGGGGCAACGGACGGCGGTGGGGGCGGGCGGATGCCCGCCCCCACCGCCGCTGCCGGCTACGGCGACCCAGAACAGCCGCCACTCGTACGCCACTTCGCTCCCCAGCCGCAATACGACGTGAGGCAACACAGGGTGTGTCCACAGAACACCGCGCAGCGGGCGGCCGGCTCCGCCGCGCGCCGCACATCTCGATCGACAAGCTTGCCCGGATCTGGATCCGGCAAGGCCCCTGAAATCTCGTCAGGAATCCCCGGCCGGCTCATCAACGCCCTGAACACATAGGCTGCGACCGCGGTTGGATGCGGCCCACCGTGCTGGGCCGGAAGGTCGTGCGGGGCGGGCGTACACCCGCCCCGCACGACGGGATGGTCGACGGCAGGTCAGGCTCGGTGCTCTGGTCCTCTCGTATGCGCTCCGTCAGAGTCCGCGAACCTGAACGGTCGGTGTGCCGGCGCGGCTTGGGATCACCTCGCCGCGCCTGTCGTCGACCCACTGTGAGCGGCACCTACGGCATCGCGGCCGTGACGGCGCCGGAGTCGAACTGGTTGATCGCTGACTGGGTGGCGTCGTGGGAGGTGGAGAAGATGCCCGCGTCCTGCTTCGCTGCGGCCGAGGCCAACGTCACGGGCTGACCGATCGGGACATAGTTGGCACCGTCGTAGGAGTACGAGGCGGTGAACGAGGTACCCGATCGGGTGAGCTTCACCCAGATGGGGCGGTAGATGTCGACGCTGGCGCGGGCGTCGGTGTCCAGGTAGCCGTCGCCGTTGGTGTCCCACTCGAACACGACGCCGTTGCGGGCGGTGACCGCGACGACGGCATACCCGGCCGACGCTCCCGCCTTGGTCATGTCGTTGCGGACCATGACCCCGGACTTGGCCCAGGCGTTGGCGTCGTTGACCGACACAACCCGGGTGGACACGCTCGAGTCGGCGGTGAACGAGCCGGCCTGGTAGATCGAGCCGAACTGGTCGTCGTGTTGACCGCCGGCGCCCCACACGTCGGCGCCGGCCGCCGCGATCCCGAATCCATTGCCGCTCTGGCCGAAGTACGAGCTGACGGCCGAGCCTCCTGCGGTGGCGTGGCCGGCCGCGACCGGTGCATCGGCCGCGCACCCGCTGAAGCCGAACTGGTTCGCGTTGAGCGAGGTCCGGTACTGCGGCGCGACACCCGCCTGGCAGATCACGTCCCGTGCGCCCGCGGGCCAGTTGGCGCCGGTGACCTTCACGTTGTTGATCAGCTTGTTGTTGTGCGCCTCGGCGTTCGGTGTCGAGGCTCCACCTGAGTTGTACCAGTTGTTCTGGATGACGTTGTCGCTGGTGTTGTTGCGGAGGCTGTACGCGTTGGTGAACAGGAAGGAACCGCCCTGGACCACGTTGTTCTCATACGTCATCGAGCGCGAGCCCTCGTCGAGGTAGAGGCCGACTCCTGAGATGTTGAACAGGTAGTTCTTGGCGACCACGGTTCCCGGACTGGCGGAGAGGTTGTAGACCGATCCGCCGTCGGCGAAGCGTGCCTTCGTGTTGTGCACGAGGTTGCCCTCGACGCGGTTGTCCTTGAGCGTGGTCGGCGTCGTGTAGAGCGTGTTCCACTTGTAGTAGCCGCGGTCGACGTAGTCGTTCGACCCTCCGGCGTCGTTGATGCCCCAACCGTAGCCGGTGTCGATGCCGTCGTAGGGGACGTTGGAGACCTCGTTGTGCAGGATGCGGGCGCCTGTGACGTAGGTGCTGAGGATGCCGCTGTTGTCCTTGTAGTCCACCGCCACGCGGTTGATCGTGTTGTTGGCGATCAGGATGTTCTGGTTGGTCATCCTGGGGTCGCTGGGGTGGTGCGCGTCAGGCAGTACGCCGCCGACCGCGACGCCGTGCCCACTGTCCTCCGTGAACCGGTTGCCGACCACGTCGATGTCGCTGGCGCCCAGTCCGACGCCGGTCGTCGTGGCGTTGGCGTCGTTTCCGACGCCCAGCGCCGACTGGCCGAGGTTGGTGAACGTGTTGCCGGTGAACGAGATGCGGCTGGCGGCGGAGACCTGCACGGCGGCGGGCTCCTGGTACCAGCTGGTGCGCGCTCGTTCGAACATCTCGCAGCCGCGCGAGCAGCTGGTGAAGGCGTCGGCGGGGCGGTATTGGTAGGCGCCCTTGATGAAGAGGCCGTTCTGCTGGTCCGCATACCCGTCGGTCGAGGGGCCGAGCCAGGAGGTTCCGGAGAACTGGATGCCCTCGAAGGCGAGACCGGTCACCGGCTTGTCGTACGTTCCGCCGATGCTGATCAGTGTCTGCATGCGGGGCAGCTCGATGTCGAGCCGGTTGGGGTCGACCCCGTTCGCCGGCTTGTAGTAGAGCTTTCCGGCGCCCGGGTCGATGTACCACTGGCCGACCTGGGTGAGGAACTTCAGCGAGTTGTCGAGGTACCAGCTCGGACCGGCCAGGAATGAGTTCTGGACGGTGTCCCAGCCCCACGTGTTGTTGTCCCACGCCGGCTGCGCCATCGTGATCTCGGTGGCGCTGATGCTCTGAACCGGCGAGTAGCGGTTCGTGAAGTCGCCGAGGGACTCGAACTCGATGCGGCCCTGGTCGGGGAGTGTGGCGAGGTAGCTCAGGGCCGGGTTCTTGATGGTGAGACCGGTTGCGGTGGGGGTGACGTCCGCGTTGGCCAGGCGGATGGCGGCGCGAGGGGCGATCACGCCGTCCACGTAGAGCTGGCGGGTGTCGAGGCCGCTGGGGGTATCCGCCTCCCAGATGCCTGACCCTGCCTCGGACTTGGACCAGCCGGTGACCTTCGAGGCGCCGGTGATGACGGGGTGAGCGTCCGGGGCGGCGGTCCAGTGGATGGTGTGGTCGCCGCCGTCGTTGTCGGGTCCGAACCGGAGGGGCTCGGAAAGGCGGTAGGTGCCGTCGGCAAGCTGAACGGTCACGTCACCTTGCTTGGCGGCCGGGCGGACGACGTGCTGAGCCCGCTCGAGCGAGCACGGCTGGGACTGGCTGCAGTGTCCGGAGTCCTTACCGTCCGGCGCTGCGAAGTACACCGTGCGAGGCGCGGCCTGTGCCTGGAGGGGAATGAGCGCTGATGCGATGACGGCGCAGGCGCCGAGCACTGCAAGGATGCCCGCCCTGCGCCTCCATCGTCTGCTCACCGAGCGTGTCGAGTCTGACGTCGATGTCATGTTCGATCGCTTCCTGTGATGGGGCGTTGATGCCCGGCACAGAGTTAGCATACGTATGATGTTTGCCACAAGAGTCGTATGATGTTTAACAAGTGGACCCTGTGGACTGGCTTGTCCGGGTCGGGTCCGGGACGAGCCCTGTGGAGTGCAGTTCCTCCCACAGCGCCTCGGGGACCACCGCCCGATACCGTGCGGCATTGCTGCGCACGTGTTCCTCGATGCGCATCCCTGTCACCACCGAGACGACCGCGGGATGGCGCAACGGGTATTGGATGGCGGCCGCGGGAAGCTCCACGCCGTGTCGCTCGCAGACGGCAGCGATGCGGGCGGCACGTTCGACGACGGTCCACGGCGCTGCCCCGTAGTCGTAGTTCGCCGAGCCGTCCACGGTCGTACTGCTCAGAAGGCCGGAGTTGTAGACCGCCGCGGCGACGACGCCGACGCCGCGGGTGCCGGCGAGGGGCAACAGGTCGTCCAGTGCCGATTGATCGAGAAGGGTGAACCGCCCGGCGACCATCACCACATCGACGTCAGTCTGCCTCACGAACTCGGCCAGCATCGCCGCCTGGTTCATGCCGGCGCCGATGGCACCGACGACGCCCTGGTCCCGAAGCTCGGCCAGAGCGGCGATCCCGCTCGACGATGCTGTTCCCCAGTGGTTGTCCGGGTCGTGCAGATAGGCGATATCAATCCGGTCCGTCCCGAGCCGCGCCAGTGACTCCTCCACGGAACGAAAGATCCCGTCGCGGCTGAAGTCCCAGACCCGCCTCTTCGTTGCCGCCACGATGAACCCCTCGTCGTCGAGCCGGGGAGCCGTGTCCGGGCTGTCCACGAGCAGGCGCCCGACCTTCGAGGAGACGACCAGGCCTCGCCGAGTGGCCGCCTGCAGGGCGTCCCCCAGGCGGCGTTCGGACAGCCCGAGGCCGTAATGCGGAGCGGTGTCGAAGTAGCGGATCCCTTCCTCGGCTGCGGCTTTGACGGCGCGATGTGACTCGTCGTCGGTCGTCTCGGTGAACAGGTTGCCGAACTGGGCTGCACCCAGGCCCAATTCCGTGAGCTGGTGCCCGGTTCGCAGTCCTCGGGTCGGCAGCGTCTGCTGCATGGGCGCGTCGTCGTGCGGCGGTGGCTCGCTGGTCACGAGCGCGAGGGTAGCAGTGACAGCATACGTATGATGTTTCCTGTTAGGCTGCGCAGCGCTGTGGGCCGGTGCGGCCTGCGACATAGCAAGGAGGACCCGATCGGCATGTTGGCGGCAAGTTACATAGGCGAGCGCACGATAACGGTCGAGGAGCGGGAACCTGCCGAGCCGCGTGCGGGGGAGGTGCGAGTTGCCGTGGCTTACGTCGGAATCTGCGGTACGGACCTCCACGTGTTCCACGGGGACATGGACGGCCGGGTCAGCAAGCCGGCGACGATCGGACACGAGATGTCAGGCACGATCGTCGCCCTCGGCGACGGCGTGGAAGGCTGGTCGGTGGGTGATGCGGTGACTGTCATGCCGCTGGCCTGGGACGGAACTTGTCCGGCCTGCCGTGCGGGGAACGAGCACATCTGCCAGAACCTGGACTTCATCGGCATCGACAGCCCCGGAGCCCTTCAACAGTACTGGAATGTACCGGCGTCGACACTCGTGCGGCTGCCCTCGGAGATCTCGCTGCGGGACGCCGCGCTTGTGGAGCCCGTCGCGGTGGCAGTCCACGACGTACGACGCTCCGAACTTGCCGCAGGCGACAAGGCAGTCGTCATCGGTGCGGGACCGATCGGCGTTCTCATCGCGATCGTCGCTGCCGCGTTCGGTGCCGAGGTCGTGATCGCCGAGATCGACCCGACCCGGCGGGCCGCCGCCGAGGAGATGGGGCTGACGACACTGGACCCCTCGTCGGTCGATCAGGTCGCCTGGGTGGAGGAGTGGACGGACGGCGCCGGAGCGGACGTCGTGTTCGAGGTCTCCGGCTCGGCCGCCGCCGTGCTCGGCGCGACCCGCTTGACCAAGGTCCGTGGCACGCTCGTAGTGGTGGCCATCCACTCGCAACCGCGGCCCATCGACCTGCACCGCGTGTTCTGGCGGGAGCTGAGGTTGCTCGGTGCACGGGTCTACCAGCGCCACGACTTCGAGCGCGCCGTCGAGCTCTTGGCCGAGGACGCCATCCCGGCCGAGAAGCTCATCACGGGCATCGTGCCCCTGAGCGAGCTCGAATCGGCCTTTGGTGTCCTCGAGGCCGGGCAGGCGATGAAGCTGCTCGTCGAGGTGAGTGCGTCATGAACCCGTTCGACCTGACCGGCCGCCTCGCTGTCGTGACGGGGGCCAAGCGCGGAATCGGGTTCGCCATCGCCGAGGCTCTGGCCGCTGCCGGTGCCGACATCGTCGGACTCTCCGCCACTCTTGATCCGGCGTCATCGGCGATCGGCGACCGAGTGCGCCGGCTCGGTCGTGAATTCTCGGGACACCGCGTCGACTTCGCTGACCGACGGCAGGTGACCCGGTTCGCCGAGGAGCTCGTCGCAGGCGAGCGCCCGGTGGACATCCTGGTCAACAACGCCGGGACCATCCGCCGCGCTCCCGCCGCCGAGCACCCCCTGGACTGGTTCGACGAGGTGCTCGAAGTCGATCTCACGAGCACGTTCGTGCTCAGCCAGGTTCTCGGGCGGCGGATGCTGGATGCGCAGCACGGGCGTATCGTCTTCACCGCCTCCCTGCTCTCGTTCCAGGGCGGGATCAACGTGCCGGGCTATGCGGCCGCCAAGTCCGGCATGGCGGGACTGATTCGGGCGCTCTCGAACGAGTGGGCTGGATACGGTGTGACCGTCAACGGCATCGCCCCGGGCTACATTGCGACCGACAACACCCAAGCACTTCAGGACGACCCCGACCGCTCCCGCGCGATCATCGAGCGGATACCGGCGGGGCGGTGGGGAACGGCGGAGGACATCGCAGGCGCTGCCGTGTACTTGGCGTCGGACGCTGCGCGGTACGTCTCCGGGACGATCCTGCCGGTCGACGGTGGCTGGCTCGGCCGATGAGGCCCTTCGAACCCCCAGGTGTGACAACGCTCCGGCCGGAAGCGGTGAGGGCGGCCTGATGGGCGGTCACGTGCTGACCTTCGGGGAGACGATGGGGCTGTTCCGCGCCGCCGACGTCGGCGACCTCGCCGAGGTGGCCGACGCCCGCATCGCGACCGGCGGTGCGGACAGCAACGTTGCCATAGGCCTCAGCCGGCTCGGCATTGAGGCGGTCTGGGTAGGACGAGTCGGAGCCGACTCCCTCGGCCGGCGGGTCGTTCGCGAAATCCGAGGCCAAGGTGTCGACGCAAGAGTCATCGTCGATCCCGACGCGCCGACCGGCCTGATGATCAAGGAGAGGCGCACCCCTCACACCACGAGAGTGTGGTTCTACCGCTCCGGAAGCGCAGGCAGTCGCCTGACCGTGGACGACATCGACCCCCACCTGGTGCAGAGCGCCGCCCTCGTTCACATCACCGGGATCACCGCTTCGATTTCCGACTCGGCCCGCGAGACCGTTCGCGAGGTGGTGCGGCTGGCGCGGCGGTCAGGAGTGCGCATCTCCTTCGACGTCAACCACCGGCGCTCACTGTGGAGGACAGGGGACCCCGCGCCGGTGTACCGAGAGGTGGCGGGCGCCGCGGACCTCGTGTTCGCAGGCGAGGACGAGGCCGCCCTGCTCACCGGCGCCCGGACGAGCGACCCTGCAGAACTCGCCACCGCGCTCGCGCGATTGGGTCCGTCGACGGCGGTGGTCAAACGGGGTGCGGCCGGCAGTATCGGCTACCGCGACGGAGCTGTGCTCGAACGTGCCGCTCTCGCGGTCCCGGTCGTGGACTCGGTGGGCGCGGGCGACGCCTTCGTCGCTGGCTTCCTTGCCGGCTACACCCGGGCAGCGGGCATGGCGGCCTGCCTCGAACGTGCGACGATCGCCGGCGCCTTCGCGTGCATGGGCCCTGGCGACTGGGAGGGCGCGCCGACTCTGGACGATCTCACGCTGCTGGAGAACGACGATCCGGTATCAAGGTAATATGCATGACAAACATAATACGTATGCCCTATAGTCCCGGGCGGAGTCGTCAACGAAGTCGACAGGACAAGGGACATCTCATGGTCGGAATCCACACTGTGGTGCGTTCGCGCCGTAAGGCGTCGACCGTCGCCGTACTGTGCGCCGCAACGGCGCTTCTGGCCCTGGCCGGTTGCGGCGGTGGAGGCAGCTCGGCGAACGGGGCGTACGGCTTTCCCCAGACCAAGCAGGAGGCCTCCTCGGCGGTCACCGTCTGGGTGGATGCGGATCGGCAGGCTGCCGCGAAGGCGTTCCAGAAGGCGAACCCGGACACCAAGATCAAGGTCGTCACCTATGACGGGTCGGCCAACGGGTCCAACTCCTTTCGGACGAAGATGCAGCTCTTCGACCGCGCCGGTAGTGGCTGGCCCGACGTCGTCTTCTCCAGTCAGAACAACGACGCGGCGTGGGCCAGCCAGAAGAGCGCCGGCAAGCAGGCGTTCGCGGCCGTGTTGAACAAGGGTCTGGTCCCGAAGGGCACGCTCAGCAACTTCACCGAGGGCTCGCTCAACCCCTGCACGGTGGAAGGCCGCGTGTACTGCCTGCGCAACGACCTCGCCCAGGCGGTGCTCTGGTACAACAAGTCCCTGCTGGAGCAGTTCGGCTACGCCCTGCCGACCACGTGGGAGGAGTACCAGGCGCTCGGGGAGAAGGTCGCCAAGGAGCACCCCGGCTACATCATCGGGACGGCTGGGGATGCCTGGACGCCCGAGGTGTTCATGTGGGCGAGCAAGTGCCAGGCCAATGACGTGACCGGTCCCAAGTCCGTCACCGTGAAGACCGACTCGGCCGAGTGCAAGCGGGCGGCCTCGATGCTCGACACCCTCCGCCACAACGGGACCGTGCCGGTGGTCAGCGTGTTCACTCCCGAGTTCTTGAAGAAGTACTCCGGCAAAGTGCTGATGATGCCGGGTCCGGCCTGGTACGCCGGCGCGATCTTCAACAACCCTGAGTCGCTCAACGTGCCGGCCGGGCAGCTCGGCGTCGCCGCGCCGTTGCCGTGGAAGGGCGAGAGCGAGGCCGCGACGGGCAACGTGGGTGGCGGAACCTGGTTCATCTCCAGCCATTCGAAGAACCTGAAGGCCGCCGAGAAGTTCGTCCAGTTCGTCACCACGGCCGATGAGTACCAGGTCGATGCCGCACCGGGTTACCCGGCGTTCGCGCCCGCCGCACAGAAGTGGGTCGCCAAGCAGGAGGCGAGCAAGTACTACGCCACCCCGCTGGAGCCGGTGGTGACCGCGGCGTCGCGGGTCTGGGACGGCTGGGGTTACCCCACGTTCAGTCAGGAGGCGATATGGGCGAAGACGATGACCCCGGGGGTCACGGGCGGCAAGTCGATCGTGGACCTGCTTCCGACCTGGCAGACGGCGATCGAGAACCAGGCCAAGGTCAACGGATACACGGTGAAGTGACATGACCCTCGCTCCTCCGAGTGGCCGGCCGACCGTCGACGCCTCAGGGCGTCGGCGGTCGGGCCGGGGCAGCGGCCGGCCGCCCGGCCGCGCCTTCGCCCGCAGTCCGATCGGCTATCTCTTCGTCTCGCCCTACGCGTTGCTCACCGTCGCCTTCGGGATCCTCCCTTCGCTCTACGCAGTGCTCCTGGCCTTCACGAACGCCGATGGTGGATTCGCGGGCTTCGACAACTTCACCAAGGTCGTTGGCGACTTCCGGTTCTGGCCGGCCGTGTTCCACGTGACCATCTATCTGGTCATCTGGCTGCTCGGGCTGCTCGTCTTCGTCGTCGGCCTGGCGTTGGTGGTCCACGCGGTCAGCACGCGGTGGGTGAGCACGACCCTGCGCTTCGTCTACTACCTGCCCGGCGCACTCGCGGGCGCGTCCAGCGTCCTGTTGTGGCTCTTCGTCCTCGATCCGACGGCCAGCCCGGTCAGCGGTCTGCTCAAGGCGATGGGGTTCGACAGCTTCGTGCAGGTGATCCAACCCGGCAACCTTCCGGCGATCTTCGCGATCATCGCGTTCTGGACCGGAGCCGGCGGGTGGATCATCATCATGTACGGCGCCCTCAACAACATCAGCACCGAGGTGATCGAGGCCGCCCGCATCGACGGTGCGAACGCCGTCCAGATCGCGTTTCGGATCCAGCTTCCGATGCTGCGCAAGTGGGTCGCGTACATGGGCGTCATGTCGCTCGCGGCCGGCACCCAGCTGTTCGTCGAGCCACAGTTGCTCAGCCAGGCCAGCAACGCGGTGGTGCCCAACGACTACTCGCTCAACCAGCTGGCTTACCAATACGCCTTCCAGCAGAACGACTTCAACGGCGCGGCCGCAATCTCGCTGATCCTGCTGGTCGTCGCACTTCTGCTGTCCTGGGTGTTCGTGACCCGCGGCGGCCTCTTCGAGAAGGAATGACCATGGCAGCACTCTCCGCCGAACGCCGCCGGTCGAGCCTCAGCGGGTGGAGCGGGCGGTCCATCATCGGCGTCCTGCTCGTCGTCTTCGTCCTGTTCTTCGCCGTCCCGATTGTCTGGCTGCTCCTCGCGGTCACGAAGTCCTCGAAGACGCTCATCGTCGCCAACCCGTTCTCGCTCGGGTCGTGGTCGGACCTCGTCAGCAACTGGCATCAGCTGTTCGACTTCCAGGACGGCGCGGTGACGACCTGGATCGGGAACTCCGCGCTGTACGCGATCGGCGCCCTGGTGATCACGCTGCTCGTGAGTATCCCCGCCGGCTACGCGCTCGCGCTCACGGAGTTCAAGCTTCGGCAGGCGCTGCTCGTGCTGACCCTCGTCGTCATGCTGATTCCCAACACCGCACTGGTGCTGCCCATCTTCCTCGAGCTGAACGGCATCGGCCTGATCGGGAGCCCGCTGTCGGTGATCCTGCCCATGTCGTTCTTCCCGTTCGGCGTCTATCTCACCTACATCTACTTCTCGACCAGCATCCCTCGTGACATCCTCGCGGCCGCGCGCATCGACGGCTGCAACGGGTTCCAGGTCTTCACCCGGGTCGCCCTTCCGCTGGCCGCCCCGGTCGTCGCCCTGGTGGCGTTCTTCAGCTTCGTGCAGAACTGGAACAACTTCTTCCTCCCGTTCGTGATGCTGCCCTCGAGCGACGGCTACCCGATCCAGGTCGGGCTCACCTCGCTCCTGGCGTCAACCCCTGCTTTCAATCCCAGCTCTGCGGGATCCGACTCCGTTCAGCTGCCCACCTTGGCGCTGGGAACGATCGTGTCGATCCTGCCCGTCCTGATCGTCTTCCTGTTCTCCCAGCGATTCCTGGTCGCGGGCATGACAGCTGGAGGAACCAAGGAATGACCGCTCGCGCATGCAAGGAGAACCACAACCGATGAAGATCACTGGGTACCGCAGCCTGAGCACCGTTCACGACTGGGGCAGAATCACCGGGGACGTCAACGGTGTCCAGCCCAGCCATGCCACGCCGGTCCCCGTCCTCATCATCGAGACCGACACCGGAATCGAGGGGGTCGGCCTCGGGTCCCACGCCGACATCGCCCGTGTCTTCCCGGCGATCGAGGGCGATGACCCTCGGTCGGTCGTGGCGCTCTACGACCGAATGCTCGACTGGGTGTTCAAGGCCGGTCACTCAGGATCCACCTTCGGCACCATCGGGGCCATCGACATGGCCCTTTGGGACATCAAGGCCAAGGCCGCCGACGAGCCGCTATGGCGGACCCTCGGAGCCCGCGAGCGCTTCGTCCCCGGGTATGCGTCCGGTCTCGAGTACGGCCTGACCGAGGACGAGCTCGCCGACCTCTATGGTCGGTTCGCGGACCGCGGGTTCAAGGCCGGCAAGCTCAAAGGCGGCCGCGACCTCGACCGCGACCTGCCTCGGCTGGAGATCATGCGCGACATTCTCAGCCGCAACTCCCGTCGGCCGGCGCTCATGTTCGACGCCAACGAGTCGTGGAACCACGCCCAGGCGGCCCGGTATGTCGCGGCCATCGAGGAGCGCATGGACCTCACCTGGGTGGAGGAACCGCTGCGCCGGTGGGATGCGGCCGGCATGGCCGCGCTGCGCGGGAAGGTGCGGGCGGCGATCGCAAGCGGCGAGAACCTGACCGGGCTGGAGCAGTACCGCCCCCTGCTGGACGCCAACGCGGTCGACATCGTGCAGGTCGGCAACGTGTGGGGGATCACCCACTTCCTCCGCGTCGCGACGCTCGCGCATGCCCACGATCTGCCGGTGAGTCCCGTCGCGTACAACGCGAACCCGGTGGCGCACGCCGCCGCCGCCGTGCCGAACCTTCTGACCTACGAAGTCCAGGACCTCCTCTTTCCCGTCGGTCTCGACGTCGACCAGCAGTTCGACGACGGAGGCATCGTCCTGGGCGATCGCCCAGGTATCGGGATCGTGGTCGACGAGTCCGAGATGTCACCGGCCGGCGCTGCGGCGCCCCGGCCCGCGGCGACCGGACCGCACATTCGGCCCGAACGCGCTGCCCTGCGGCTGGTGGCCGAGCCGGACGTGATGGACGACCCGTCGTACCCCGGAGGCCGATCGTCGTGACCCGTCGACCTGAGCGCAGGGCCTTCGTCGTGGGTGTGCGGCCCGAGAAGCGCGAGGAGTACCTGGCGCTGCACCGTGCCGTGTGGCCGGGCGTCGAGCGAAAGCTCACCGAGTGCAACGTGCGCAACTACAGCATCTTCATCTTCGGCGACATCCTGTTCGCGTACTACGAGTACGTGGGCGAGGACCACGAGGCGGACATGCGGCGGATCGCCGACGACCCGGTTTCGCAGGAATGGTGGACGCACACCGACCCGTGCCAGGTGAGGATCGCCAAGGAGCGTGATCCCGGGGCGCTGTGGCAGCCCGTGGAGGAAGTGTGGCACCTCGAATGAATGCCGGCATCGATGCCCATGTGCACCTGTGGGATCGAGCTGTGGACCCGCAGGACTGGATCGACGCGGAGACCATGGCGCCGATCGCCCGCGACTTCGGCGCCTGCGATCTCAGCGACATGCTGGCCTCGACCGGACTCGACGGTGCCGTGGTCGTGCAGTCGAGCAACAGCCTCGAGGAGAGCATCCGGCTCGCCAAGCTGGACTCGTCAGCCATCGTCGGCCTCGTCGCGTGGGTCGACCTCGCAGCCGAGGTCGGACCTCAGCTCGACAAGATCCGAGAGAACGCCGCCGTCCCTGTCGTCGGGGTGCGCCATCTTGCCCACATCGACCCGGACCCGGAGTGGATGATGCGCGAGGAGATCAGCGCGGGCCTTGTCGCGCTCGAGCGTGAGGATCTCTGCTTCGACCTCGTCGTGCGTGAGTGGCAGCTCCCTCAGGCAACCGGCTTGGCCGCGCGCCACGACGGACTCCGCTTCGTGCTCGATCACCTGGGCGGTCCGCCCGAGCCCGGGCAGGACAGGAGCACGTGGGCGTCGCGGCTGCGGAAGCTGGCGCGGCAACCGAACGTCGTCGCGAAGGTTTCGGGACTCACGTCGAGCCTCGCCCCGGGATCATGGCGTGCAGCCGATCTCGCCGCCCCGGTGACGATCGCCCTGGAATCCTTCGGCCCTGAGCGTCTGCTCTACGGCTCCGACTGGCCGTTGGCCGAACTCGGCGGAGGAGCGCCGGCCTGGAAGTCCGCTCTGGAAACCCTGTTCGACGGGCTTTCCGCCGCGGAACGCGCGCGGGTGTTCGGCGGCAACGCCGCCGACGTCTACTTGCTTTCCTGATCCAGCGCCCGGCCGCGCGCCCGTGGCGCGTGGTCGGGCAGCCGGCGACGCTCCCACGAGACGTGGATGTGATCATGCATCGCCTTCTGGGCCCCGGCGACGTCCTTCCTCGAGATGGCATCGACGATCGCCGCGTGTTCCTTCATCGTCAGTGCGAACGCATCAGGCGGGTCGATGCCCTGGTAGCGGCTGGACTCCACGGCTCGCTTGTACAGATGCTTGGCGATGTTCTCCGCCAGCCGGTTGCCGGAGATATCCATGAGCGCGTAGTGGAACAGCACATCCGCCTGCCGGAAGGAGTCCGTCTCGAACTCGCTTTCACGCATCGTGGTCAAGGCATTCTCCAGCCTCCTCAACCCCTCCGCGCTGCGAGAAGCGGCAACCGCGCCCGCCATCGCCGACTCGAGGCTCGCCCGCACGATCGTCAGCTCGTCAAGGACACCGAGCGTCTCATCGTTGTCGATCAACGCGGACAGCACCACCGGATCGAGCATGTTCCAGTAGCCCGGCGCCCGCACCTGGGTGCCGCGACCCTGAGAAACGATCACCAGGCCCTTCTCCTCGAGCCGCTTCACCGATTCACGCAGCACCGTGCGACTCACACCGAAGTGTTCGCTCAGCGGACCCTCCGGGGGCAGCAACTCGCCTTCCTGCAACTGGCCCGTCACGATGAGGTCGACGAGTTCGGAAACGACTGCAACACCCAAGCGGCCGGCGGGAAGGCGTCGCGGGATCAGACGGCTTGAGGGCTGCGACTCGGTTGACATACGTATGACCTTATCGTCAATCCATGCGCGGTCGAAGAGGTCCCTGGTCCACGACCTGTCGTCGACGTCTTCGGCGGCCGCCGTAATCCAAGCCCTGCCCCGGCATGCCGCTGCCGACGTCTTCGAGCCTGAACGTCGCGGATCATCGGGCAGATTGATCTGGTCGCGGATTGCCTCGGCTGCCGCCCCGTGGTCCCAGATAGGTGATACGGGCTCGATGGCTCCTTCGACGATCTGGACGCGGTCGCCACGCATGTGCTGAACGGCGTTCACGGCCCGCTCGGGACCAACGCCCCTCTCGCAGTCGGCGGCTGCACTCATGCGACGTTCCCCCCTCGGCGGCCTGCTTTGCCCTGTAGGCGGCGACGAGCGCGAGGTGAGCGGCGGCTTCGAACGAGAGCTGTCGTGGCGCAATCGGGGAACGGCGGTGAGCGCGGGTGCGGGCCTCGCGCGAGATAGCTGCGAACGGGAACGACCCCTCCACCTGGTCGCTCTATCGCGGGCCGGGACTGATTTGGCCCCGGTCATCACTCGGGGCTGCTGAGAGACGGCGCTTCTTCGTCTCCGTGTGAGTCGCCCGTACCGGTGTTGTAGGGCCGTGTTGCGGACAGGCGCATGTCGGCCACCAGCGTCGCCTCGCCGATGCCGCGTGTGAACACAGCGACGCGGCCGAAACGGACGCAGCGTTGTCGAGCGTGTGGATGTGGAGGCGCCAGGGTCAGCGCGGTCACGCGCCGGGTCCGAGGCCGCTTCGTGTAGACGGCTCGGTCGCGGCACGCATGATCGCGCGTCGGATGGGTTCGTAGCCGGTGCAGCCGCAGATGTTGGACTCGACCAGCCCGTGGATGCGCTCCGGCCCCAGCGGTGTGCCCGGGCGCGGTGTGCAGATTTCCTTGATCGTGATCGATGGGATCTCAGTGGCCGTGGGGACCAGGTAATCCAGGAGCCCGTTGGCGAGCTGCGGAACACCATTGTCGCCAAAGGGGATGCCCTCGTACAGGGCCTGGCCGATGCCCTGCACGGCCGACCCGAACGCCTGCCCCTTGGTTGAGGACGACACCGCAGTCGTCCACGGCGACCACGCGCAACACATGAACCATGCCAGGCTCGGGGTCGACCTCGGCGACGGCCGCATGGGCACCGAAAGGGAGCCCCATGCCGGACTCGAACCGGTCCTGCACCCGCAAGGGGCCGGTGGTTTTCACAAGTGCGCTATCGCTGATCTGGCCTCTGCCGGTCCGCCGGCCCAGCGTCCTTCCGGAAGGGTTCCCCCGGAGTGGAGGTCCTAATTACCATCCTCCGCCGGGGCAGACATTCCGTTCGAGGTAGGGGCCGTTCCGGTTGGCGAGACCGTAAGGAGACCGGTCCGTTGTCCCAAACCCGGTGTCGGCCCGCGATCATGCAGACATGGATCATCCAACGGGGGGACGCGGTCGGGCGGGGGCGCCGGCACACGGATGCGTGATCCCCGTGCTGGTCGCGGTCGGCGTGGTGTGCGCGCTGGTTCTGTGGCAGATTCACCGCACCTTGGACCGTACGCCGCCCGATGTCGGCGCCTTCGCGCACTCCGCCGCCACCCGGACCGCCGATGCGGCCGCGGCACGGACGAGTTCCGCGCGCCTGACGAACCTGACGGTGGCGCTGCCCTGGGCCGTTTTACTCGGCACATCGGTGGCGGACTCCTGCCGGACGGAGGACCAGAACCCGTTCATCGGGCCAGCGCACTGGGCACCGATCAACTGCGTCCGCAGCAGCGTCCTCTACCTCGCGTTCGACGGGGACATCCGCACGCACCTCCACCAACTCGACGCGGTACTGGCCGAGCAGGAGTGGGTGGGCTCGGGTTCGTCCCCGAACACGCTGACCGGGATGGCGACCTGGATGAGCCAGGCCGGCGGTGACCCGTCCCCGGCCGCGTCGCAGCAGGGAAGCACCGACCCCCCGGGTTCGCAGCCGATCTGCCTGTCCACGACGTACGGGCCGGCTGCGCAGAAGCACGACATTCCGTACGGCGGGCTCGGCGTCCGGCTGCGAGTGGCGGTGGCGGAGCTTCCGTGCACGCCCAGAGCGGAGACCGGCGACATCCAGATAGGCGGCAGACTGGAGAAGTCTGCGGTCGACGGAACCGTCTACCTCGCCTGGCACCCCCTGTTGACCGACACAGTGAGCTGCTCCGCCTACATCACGCACCGCTACGTGGCCGCCTTCTCCCTCGTCGACAGCTACGCCGTCCAGTCCACCCCGACGACCTCTCCGCCCTCACCGCCGACCAGGTAAGTCGTCCCCGCCATGCCTCACAGGCAGCTGCTGGTACTGAGGAAGCTCCCTGCGCCTGAGACATCGGCAAGCTCGATGCGGTGAGCTCGTCAGCCTTGAGTCGCGCATCTCGTACCGGCCCTCATGCCCGGAGACCGAGGGATGAGCCGTCTTCCACGCCTCGATCACCGGCCGGATCAGCTCTCATCGCTCATCCGACAGATCGCTCGGATATCGCACCTCGTCGTATCGCACCGGCCCGGCTTAGAGCTGGCAAGGCGGGGACGCAAGCGCAGACTGGAGCTCGAGGCCGAGTCCTGGCGCCTCCTGGCGGCACGGGTGGGCAGCGTAAGCGTGCAGGCACTCGGGATCGGGCGTACGACGGGCTACTGAACTTGAATGTGTGATACCGGGGCTTGCCGGTTGGCGGCGACGGACCCAGCTCACGGCTTCCAGGGCGGCCGGCGCGCGAGGATGATGTTCGCGTGATTCGGGATCTGCCGCCATTGCCGTTGCCCCAGTACACCGTGGTACGCATCGGCTGCTCAGCAGACGTGCCGGACGAGATCGCCAGCGATCTACGGCACAAGGGCGTCCCGGCAGGGCTGATCGGTTATGAGTACCAACCGCTGAGCGAGGCGGCTCTCCTGGACGGGATCGGTAAGAGCGGGTTGGTCGTCTTCGGGACCAGCGGCCTGTTCGGACGGCTCGGCGTCGACGTGGCGTCGCGTCGCATAGTGCACATCCCTACGCCCGAGTCCGCCACCGCCAACCACGTGAACAGGGACCTTGGAATCTTCCACGAGTGCGTCGCGGCCACGATCGCCCGCTTCCCGTTCTACGAGGAAGGCGAGGAGGAGAGATTCCAGGCGGCGGCGGACGAGCTGCGCGAGCTCGTCACCACCCTTGATGACACCGCACTCGCCCACAACGGGTTCTGGGAGACCCTGTGCGACGACGTAGAGATGGGCGATTACGCGAACTGGAGGGACTGAGACACCTCGGCCCCCGGGGGTAGCCCTGCGTGGCGACGTTTGCGTGGACTCTATGCTGGGCCGTAGCCGAACCCCTTCAAAGCGGGTGCTTCGGATCTCCATGTCGTTACAGTTGGTACGGTAAATCCTGTGTGTACGCGTTTCGCCGTGCTCGGCCCGGTCAGAGCCTGGCGTGGCGACACGGAACTGGTGCTGGGACCTCCCAAACAGCGTGCCCTCCTCGCGTTGCTGCTGACCGAGGCGGGGCATCCCGTCGCCGTCCATGAGATCGTCGATGCCCTGTGGGGACAGGATCCGCCGGACACTGCCGTCAACGTGGTCCAGCGGCATATCGGCGCACTGCGCCGACTGCTCGAACCCGATCTCCCGGCGGGGGGTGAGTCACGGTGGCTGGTGCGCGGCTCGGGCGGCTACCGCCTGGAAGTAGCGCCTGACGGACTTGACCTGCATCGCTTCCGAGCCCTGCGGCAGCAGGCGGAGCATGCTGCGCAGAGCGGGGATCCGGCTGCTGCCACCGAGTACTTGATCGAGGCTCTGGCCCTGTGGCGCGGGCCCGCGGCCTCCGGGATCGCGACAGAGGTGAGGGCCTTCCCTGCCTTCACTGCCCTGGACGGCGAACATCTGACCGCCGTCAAGGAGGCGGCCGAACTGGCCCTGGAGGCCGGACCGGGCCTGGGTGCGCGAGTGCTGGTGACGCTCCGGCAGGCCGCAGCACAGCATCCGTTGGACGAGGCGCTGCAGGCCAGGCTGATCCTGATGCTCGCAGCCACCGGGCATCAGGCCGAGGCCATGGACGTTCATCGGTCGGTGCGTACCAGACTCGCTGAGGAACTGGGGGTGCCGCCGGGACCCGAACTGCAGGCCGCTCACCAGCGTGTGCTGGGCCGCGTCTATGCCCTGCGAGCTGCTCAGCAGGTCGCAAGCGGGGAGTCCACCGACCCTGACGGGAGTGGGGGAGATGCGGCCGATGCGGCGAAGGCGCAGGCGGACACCGGCGTCATGGTGCGGCCTGCCCAACTGCCCGTGGGCCTACGCGCCTTCACCGGTCGACGCCATGAGCTCGCCCACGTCGAGAGGTTGTTGCCCGCGCCTGAAGGGCCGGTGTCCACCGTATTGATCGGCGGCATGGCGGGCGTGGGTAAGACGACGCTGGCGGTCCACTGGGCGCACATGCTCGCCGACCGTTTCCCCGATGGACAGCTCTACGTCAATCTGCGCGGTTTCCATCCCACTGGCTCGGTCATGAGCCCGGCCGAGGCGATCCGGTCCTTCCTCGATGCATTCGGCGTTCCCGCACAGCGCATTCCGGCGGGGCTGGATGCGCAGGCTGCGCTGTATCGCAGCCTGGTCGCCGGCCGGCGCGTGCTGATCGTCCTCGACAACGCTCGAGACACCGAGCATGTCCGCCCCCTCCTGCCCGGTGCCCCTGGTTGCCTGGTAGTCGTCACCAGCCGTAACCAGCTGTACGGGCTGGTCGCCGGCGAGGGCGCGTACCCGCTGACGCTGGGCGTGCTCAGCGACGCGGACGCCCGCGAGTTCCTTTCCAGCCGCCTCGGCGCCGAACGGATCGCGGCCGAACCCGACGCGGTCGCGCAGATCATTGCCGCGTGCGGACACCTGCCGCTCGCGCTGGCCGTCGTCAGCGCTCGCGCTGTGGTGAACCCGACCTTTCCGCTCGCGTCCATCGCGGCCGAACTGCACGAGAACGAGGACAGCCTCGACGCGTTTTCCGGGGAGGCCCCTGTCGCGGACGCACGCAGCGCGTTCTCATGGTCATATCAACTTCTCGCCCCGGCGTCCGCCCGGGTTTTCCGCCTGCTCGCACTGCACCCGGGACCCGACTGCTCACTCGCGGCCGTCGCCAGCCTGGCCGGTCAGCGCACGGGTCAAACCAGGGCACTTCTGGCGGAACTGGTTCGGGCCCACCTGATCACCGAGCCCCTTCCCGGGCGTTACGGATGTCACGAACTGCTCCGCGCCTACGGCGCCGAACTGGCCCGGGCGCAGGACACAGCGCACGAGCTGGCCACGGCACGGCGCCGCATGCTGGACCACTACCTGCATGGCGCGCACGCTGCGGACAGCGTCCTTGCGCCCAGTCGGGAGCGAATCGACCTGCGGCCTCACCTGCCCGGGGTGACTGTGCCGCGCCTGGCCAACCAAACGGCCGCCGCCGAGTGGCTGGAGACCAACCGCTCCGTCCTGCTCGCCGCGATCGAGCAAGACGCCCGGCACGGAACCGGTGAGCACGGCTGGCAGCTGGCCGCGACACTGGAGCTGTACCTGGACCGCAACGGCCGCTGGCAGGAACAAGTCGCCGCCCAGACAGCGGCCGTGGGCGCGGCCCAACGCCTGGGCGACATCCGTGGTCAGGCACATGTGCACCGCGCGCTCGGCTTCGTCAACGGGCGCCTCGCACTGTGGGGCGAAGCCGACGCGCACCTCGCGCGCGCCTTGGAGCTGTTCAGCGAGATCGGCGACCTGGCCGGGCAGGGTCGAACCCGCCGCTATCTCGCATTCCTGGCCAACCGGCGCAAGCAGCATGAGCAAGCTCTCGAACACTACAAGCACGCGAGCACCCTGTACCGCGCGGCTGGACTACGCAGCGGCGAGGCGAGCATCGCCAACGAGGTCGGCTGGACGCACATCCTGATGGGCAAGTACGAAGACGCCTTGGAGGAGTGTGCGCAGGCGCTGTCGGACCACCAGGCGAGCGGCGACCGCAACGGCGAGGCCGCCGCATGGGACAGCCTCGGCTACGCCCACCACCACCTCCACAACCACGAACGGGCGCTCGATTGCTATGAGCACGCCCTGGAGCTGTACCGGGCGATCCGCGACCGCTACCTGGAGGCCGACACTTTGGTGCACATGGGCGAAACCCATCGCGCAGCCCACCACCCCACACAGGCCGCGCACGCATGGCGCGAAGCACTCGCCATCCTCGAGGAGATCGGCCACCCGGAGGCCGCAAACGTCCGCGACCGGCTGAAGGGCCCTCTCACACCTGATCCGTCCGCACGTCAGTAAACCGTCAGCGTTCCGGAAGCGGACCCTGCCTACGCTCCCCGCTCCGCTCCACCAGGAGCTGAAGCCGCGTACAGCTTTGTCCTTCAGGAACTGGAACATGACCACGACCACTGACGCGGCCGTCGCGTCGGCCGCCCACCGCAATCAGCTGCTGCACACCCTGATGTCCGACCACGCGAAAGCATTGGTCGCCTACGCCGCCAAGCTGCTGAACGACCACCACATGGCGGAGGACATCGTCCAGGAAACCCTCATCCGCGCCTGGTCGCACGCGGAACGCCTCTACAGCACCGAGGGATCGATACGGGGCTGGCTCCTCAAAGTCACGCGCAACCTCGTTGTCGACAGGATGCGCAGCGCCGCCGCCCGCCATGAGACCCTCGGCGCCCACGACCGCGACGTGCCCCTGCCTGACCATTCCGGCGCTGTGCTGACCTCGGTGGAGACGATCGACCTGCTGCGGCAGCTGTCCCACGAGCACCGCGAGGTCCTGCTGCACACCTACCTGTGCGGCCGCACAGCACAGGAGACGGCTCGCATCCTCGGCATACCTGCCGGCACCGTCAAGTCCCGCCAGCACTACGCCCTCAACACCTTGCGCGCCAAAGCCGACCGGGGTCTCAGGCCGGAACGGTGAGCTGCACATCCAGCACGGGGATGTCGACACGGCCGTCGGCATCGGTGTACCAGCGCCAGTGCGCGCCGCTCGCTTCGCCGCAGACCAGCCCCGTCCAGCCCGCGCCGCCCGGCCCGCACAAGGCGGCCAGCTCCGCGGCCTCCCGCTCGCCCGGTGACCCGGCCACCACGACAAGGCCCTGCACCGGCCGACGGGACGCTCCGGCGCGGACCGTCCCCTGCCCTGAGACCGACGCCGCCCCGGCAAAGGCCCCGACCCGGGCAAGCTGCTGCAGGCCGGTGGGCACGGCGATCGGCAGGGCACCGTCCGTTGCGCGCAGCACGGTCACCGGAGTGTTCGGCCGGGTGCGCGCGATTTCAGCCAGCAGGTTGTGCACCACATCCCGCGCTACGGTCTGATCGCCGCTCACGCTGAGGACGCCGTCCAGTCTGCTGAGGTCCACGAACACGGGCTCGCCGTCGCTGTCCGTGCCCGCCCGGACGAGGCAAGCCGTGGTGATCGACGCCTGCGCGGTCATAGCGGTGGTGTCGCCGCGGGTCAGCCGGCCGCCGGCTGCGGCGGGACGACGCCAGCGCGTGCTGTCGATGTTCGTCCACGGGTCGTCGGCTGCATCGGGAGGCGTCAGCCACACCGTCACACCCGCTGCGTCGACGCGCAGCGCGTGCACCGGCCGTTCGGGCTGCTTGCGGGTGGGAACGAACTCGTCCAGGGCTTCGTAAGCCCGCCGAACCGATTCGGCGTCGATCGCGAACCGGCGGCCCGTCGCCCGCCGGTGCATCAGGCGGCGCCTGCGCCGCACCGGCTCGCCCAGCTTGCGAACGGCGCGCAGGGAGGCCGCGTATGCGATGCGCACCTTGCGCCTTGCCACGATGCCCGCGGTGATCAGCGCGAGCACGATCGCTGCGAGCACGGCCACGACCGCGGCCAGCGGAATGGTGAACATCGTGGTCCAGGCGGTGTTCGGCGGCGATGTCCGCTGTCCGGAGCCCGGCGCAGAGGAGGCGGCGTTCTGGGTTCCGGTGTCACGGGCCAGTTGGACCTCGGGTCCCGCGGCGTCCTGCGGAAGACGCAAGATCCAGCCGGGGTGCAACTGGTCGTCCGGGCCGTTGAGCGCCCCGCCGTCCTTCTGTGTCAGACCGCGGTTGAGGTCGAAGACCTCAACCGAGCGCGAGGGGTCGCCCAGGGTAGAGGCGGCGATCGATTGCAGGGTGGCAGGCTGTCCGCCCGTCTGTGTGGGCTCCGGGACCACGAACACCTTGATCAGACCGTCCCCGGACGCCGCGTGCGCGGACGTGGCTGCCCCGAGCGCCACGAGGCACGCCGCCAGCAGCGTGCCCAGGGCGTGCAGAAGCACGCGTGCCGTGGCGTTTGCCGGCCTGTGCTCGAACCCGAGGTCCGCGCCGTTGCTCATCGTGTCCACCCATGCCCTCCGGGATTTCGTTGCACCGACTACACGGAGCCGACCGGTGAAAGCGTTCGAAGCGAAAACGGTTTGAACCCTCCGGAAGGCCGACCCCGTGTACCTGGCGATCGCGTCTCACAGGCACCGCACCGGGGGATACCAATGGCACGTCGGCACGCCAGTCCCGAGGACTTCCAGCTCGTCGGCATGGACTCGGACCCGACACCTGGTGACCCCGACCTCATCCAGGGCGTGATGCAGCGGTACCGGGATGTCGGTGATGCCGCGGAGAAGGCGCTGAACGTTCTGAAGAAGGACGGCACGATCTCACAGGGCCGTGGTGCGGCGATGGACCAGCTGAAGGAGAAGATCGGCGACGATCTCCCGGACAAGCTGACCAAGACCATGACTTCCTACCACGACGCGGCGCAGGCATACAGCGACTACATGCCGCGGCTGCGTGAGGCCCAGGACACCTTCGACCGGGCGGTGGACCAGGCGCGGTCGGCCGCACCGCAGGCGAACCAGGCGCCCAAGGAACTGAGCGCGAACCCGACGGACGAGGAGAAGTCGCAGGCCCGCACGACGCAGGACTCCATCGACGCAGGCAAGGCCGAGCTGAGCGCGGCCAAGAGCCTGGCGGAACAGGCCAGATCGATGCGGGAGAGTGCGCAGCGGCAGTGCGCCGACGTGCTGGACCGGGCGGCCAAGGAGGCGATTCCGGAGCGCAACATCTTCCAGAAGATCGCCGACTTCTTCAAGGACTTCCCGTTCGTCCAGATTCTGCTGGCCGCCCTCGTCGCCGTCGTGGCGGTGTTCTTCCCGGTGGTGGGCGCGCTGTTGGGCGGGGCACTGTTCGTCTTCAACCAAGTCGTCGCCAGTCAGACCGGCGGTCTCAAAGCCGGTGACTTCGTCGTCGGCCTGCTCGGGATCATCCCGGGCGGTTCCCTGCTGAAGCTCGGTGGCAAGGCCGTCGAGGCGATCGCGCCGGCCGCCGTGGCCGCTGTGAAGAACTCCGGCTTCATCACCAAGAGCACCGGTTCGATCACCAAGATCGGCGAGTCTCTCGCCAACAGCAAGGTCATCGGTGGTGTCCTTGCCAACCCCATAGGAAAGGCGGCTACGGAAGTCACCGGCAAGTTCCTGACCAACTCGGGGCTGGAAGCGGCTGCCAAGGCGGCCAACCACGACAAGATCACGGCGGCGGGTGTGTTCGCCGGGGCCGCGGCCGGAGCCGTGGCCGGAGTCGCCTTCAAGGGAGGCGTCGGCACGATAGGAAAGAGCCGCGGGAACCCCACGGTGGAGGAGGGCAAGGGCGGCCGGTTCGGTGACACCACAGCACCTGCCGCCGCCGACACCGTAGGCAAGCGGGCGTCCGACCAGGTCGGTGGCTTCGTCGAGGAAGGCGCCACCCTGGGCACCAAGATCGGCGTGGGTGTGGCCCAGGGCGGCGACCCCAACGAGGTGGCCGCCGGTGAGATCGCCAACTCCGCTCCCAAGCTGGGCGTGGGGCCGGTGGGCAAGGCAGGACTCGGCCGCGCCGTCGACGGCCTCGCCGACAAGATCCCCATCAAGGGCAGTCCCCGGCCGCCGGCCGGCCCGGTCCACACACCCCCCGCCGCTCAACCCACCACGCCGGATCCGGCGGACGTGCCGCTTCCGCCGTCGCCGACCGGTTCGCGTCCCTCCAGCCCGGCGCCGGTGGATCCGGCGGACGTGCCGCTTCCGCCGTCGCCGACCGGTTCGCGTCCCTCCAGCCCGGCGCCGGTGAACCCGGCGGACGTACCGCTTCCGCCCTCGCCCACCTCCTCGGGACCCACAGCCCCACCGATCAGCACGTCCGACGCGCAGTCGAACGGCGGCACCGGCTCACCTTCCCCGTCCAGCGACGGGTTCGTCACCGCACCGACGAGCCCTTCGGAAAGCCCGGACGCCGGTACAGGTCGCTGAACGTCCACCCACCCACCAGTCCTCCATCCCCGAAAGGGATGGACCGCACCACACACCAGCCAAGGAGTACTCCCATGCCCAACTACAGCGTCAACTCCGACACCACCTCCTCGACCTCGCAGGCCCTCCTCAACGACTTCTCCCAGCTGCAGGACAAGCTCAACGAGGTCAAGGGCAAGATCTCCAACCTGCTCGCCGACGGCTACAGCACGCCGGCCGCCCAGCAGAAGTTCTCGCCGTTCTTCGACGAGTTCGCCAAGGGCTTCGACCAGGTCAACCAGGGGCTGCAGGGGATCGGCCAGTACGTGAAGTCCGTCGGCGAGGCCTTCGACCAGACCGACAGCCAGCTCGGCTCCAACCTCTCCTGACCCACCGGACCAGCTCGCCGCCACGGCGGGCGGCGCCGCACCCACCTCCACACAAGAAGGACGATGAGCAGTGCGATTGACCGTCAGCGTGCGTGACCCGCAGGTCGAGGGGGTGTCCACCACCGTCGCCGTGGAAACCGAACCGTCCGCGCAGGCAGGCAGGTTCGCGGCCGAGCTGGCACGTGCCGTCGGATATGCGGGGGCGGCCGAGGGGGAGCCGTCCCTCTACATCGACTCCACCCCCCTCGATCCGCACACCACCCTGCAGGTCGCCGGTGTGCGGGACGGCATGGACCTTGGGCTCGGAGCCCCCCTTCCCCGGGAGCCCGAGCCCGAGGGCCGCACCGAAATCCGTCTGGTCTCAGGTCCCGGAGCCGGAACCGTCTTCCGGCTCGTCCCCGGTGACTACGACATCGGCAGCGGCCCGGCGTGCCGTATCCGCCTTGTCGAGGGAGCGCCGACGCTCGCGGCCCGGACCCGTATCCGCCTCGACGGCAGCGCCGAACTCCTCATGACCGATGAGGCGTTGCTCGACGGGAAACCCGCACACAGCCCCGCACCGTGGAGGGAGGGCAGCCAGCTCGCCGTCGGCGACATCCTGCTGGAGCTGACCTCACGGCCGACGGCCCGCGCTCCACTGACACCCGCCCAGGACGGGCTGGGCCTGGAGTTCAACCGGCCGCCGAGGTTTCTGCCGCCCGCCGCGGGCGCGAAGTTCCGGCTGCCCACCCCTCCCACAAAGCCCGACAAGCGGCCCATCCCGCTGCTGCCGATCCTGCTGCTGCCGGCAGGCAGCGCCGCTATCGCCATCTTCGTCACCCACCGGTGGTCCTTCGTCTTCATCGCTCTGCTCTCACCGATCGCCGCCCTGGTGACCCAGTTCGGCGGACGCAAGCAGGCGATGCTGAAATACCTGGAGAAGAAGGAAGAACACGAGCAGGCACTGGCCCGCGTACGCGCCGACATCGACGCTGCCGTACTCGAGGAACAGCACAACCTGCGCCTTTCTCTGCCCGATCCGGCCACACTCCTGCAGATGGCCGCCCAGCCCTCCGAACGGCTGTGGGAGCGCCGATGGCAGGACCCCGACTTCTTGTCCGTACGCGTCGGCACAACCGACCTGCCCTCCTCGATCAGCGTCGACGACCCGGAGCAGGACGAGCACCGGCGCAGCACCGTGCCCTGGCTGAACCAGGTGCCCGTCGCCGTTGCGCTGCGCAGGGCGGGAGTGACAGGTGTCGCCGGACCGGGAGCGACCCGGCTGACCGGCTGGCTGGCCGCCCAGGCCGCCGCTCTGCACAGCCCCACCGACTTGCGCATCGTCGTCCTCGCCGGACCCGACGGCGAACGCGACTGGTCCTGGAGCCGCTGGCTGCCCCACACTCAGGCACAGGGCGAGGACGCCTACGCCCTGATCGGCAGTACCGCCGAATCCCTGGCCCGGCGCATCGGCGAACTCGGCCAGATCGTCGCCTCCCGCATGGCCGCCGGCCCGGACGTCATCCGCGGCGGAGCCAACGGCTATCCCGACATCCTCGTCGTCCTGGAACAGGCACGCCGGGCCCGCTCGCTGCCCGGCGTGATCGCGCTGCTGCGTGACGGCCCCTCCGTGGGCGTCTACACCGTGTGCATCGACCGCGAAGAGCGGCTACTGCCCGAGGAGTGCGGCGCCGTCGTCGTCACCCAAGCAGGCGCTAGCCCATCCACGGTGCGCACCGGCTCCGGCGCCGCACTGGAGAACGTGCGCAGCGACTCCCCGGAGCCCGGCTGGTACGAGCAGTTCGCCCGTGCACTGGCCCCGCTGCGCGGCGTCGGCGACAGCGACGAGAGCGCACTGCCCGGCTCCGTACGCCTGCTGGACCTGCTGCACATGGAACCGCCCACCGCGGAGGCCGTGGTGGCCGGCTGGTCGCTGGGAGGCCGCAGCACCCGGGCCCTGCTCGGCGTCGGATACGACGGTGAGTTCACCGTCGACCTGGTGCGTGACGGGCCGCACGCGCTGATCGCCGGCACCACCGGCTCCGGCAAGTCGGAACTGCTGCAGACCCTCGTCGCCACCCTCGCCGTGGTCAACCGGCCCGACGAGATGACCTTCGTACTCGTCGACTACAAGGGGGGCAGCGCCTTCGCCGAGTGCGCCGACCTGCCGCACACCGTCGGCCTGGTCACCGACCTCGACACCAGGCTGGTGGAGAGGGCACTGGTGTCCCTGGGCGCAGAACTGCGCCGCCGGGAGACCCAGCTGGCCCAAGCAGGCGCCAAGGACATCGAGGACTACCTCGACAAGCGTGCACGCGGCGGCAACGTCCTGCCGCCGTTGCCCCGACTGCTGCTGGTCATCGACGAGTTCGCATCCATGGTGCGTGAACTGCCCGAATTCATCTCGGGTCTGGTGAACATCGCGCAGCGCGGCCGATCGCTCGGCATCCACCTGGTGCTGGCGACGCAGCGGCCCGGGGGAGCGGTCACCCCGGACATCCGCGCCAACACCAATCTGCGTATCGCTCTGCGCACCACCGACACCAGTGAGAGCCGCGACATCATCGACGCCCCCGACTCCGGGGACATTTCACCGGCCAACCCCGGCCGCGCCTACGCCCGGCTCGGGCCGTCGGCGCTGCTGCCCTTCCAGTCGGGCCGTGTCGGCGGCCGCCGCCCCGGCGGCCGGGCCGCCGAAGGAACCGAGACGAGCGTCCGAGCAGAACCAGTGACCTGGCAGAACCTCGGCGGCCCGCTGCCCACCCGCGGCTCCCGCGCAGGCTCGGGCGCGGCGCAGACCGAGGCCGTCACCGACCTCGCGGTCCTGGCCGGAGCCGTTGCACAGGCGTCCCGGCTCGCCGAGGTACCGCGCCAGCCCAGCCCCTGGCTGCCGCCCCTGCCCGCGCTGCTCCCGTGGACGGCACCGCCCGCGCCCAAGCCGTCCGCCGAACGCGAGGCAGCCCTGCCCGCGGTGGAGTACGGCATCGTCGACCTGCCCGCACAGCAGACCCGCACCCCCCTGGTCCTCGATCTCGACCGGGCCGGCCATCTGCACATCGTCGGCTCGCCGCGCAGCGGACGCTCCCAGACATTGCGCACCCTGGCCGCGGCACTCGGCCAGGCCCATGGCGCCGACGACGTCCACCTGTACGGCATCGACTGCGGTAACGGTGCGCTCAACGCCCTGACCACGCTGCCGCATTGCGGAGCGGTCGTCGACCGCAACCAGATCGAGCGCCTGGGCCGTCTGCTGGACCGGCTGGGAGCCGAACTCAGCGCACGGCAGAGCATTCTGGGCGCGCGGGGCACAGCCGACCTGACCGAACTGCGAAAGAACCAGCCGCACCAGCAGCGGCTCGCCCACATCGTGCTGATGGTCGACCGGTTCGAGGTCTTCGAGCGCGAATTCACCTCGTACGACAACGGCAGCTACATGGAGCGCATGCTGCGCCTGCTGCGGGACGGAGCGGGCGCCGGTATCCATGTCGTGCTGGCCGGCGACCGGGTCCTCGCCGGCAGCCGCTTCTCCGGTACCACCGAAGACAAGATCGTCCTCAGGCTCAACGACCGCCAGGACTACTCCAGCGTCGGCATCCCCTCCAAATCGGCACCGTCCGACCCCGCGCCGGGGCGCGGCATCCGCACCCAGGATCTGAGCGAGGCGCAGATAGCGGTACTCGGCGAGGACTTGTCCGGCACCGCACAGGCCGAGGTCCTGGCCACCCTGGGCCGGGAGCTGACCGAGCGCGAAGCCTCGGTCCCCGATGCACAGCGCCCGATCCGGCTGGACGTGCTCCCCGACCGGATCGCGTATGCCGACGCCCTCGCTCTGCACACCCACGCAGGGCCGATGCAGCCTCTGGTGGCCGTCGGCGGCGACACGCTCACCTCGCTCGGCCCCGATCTCGCGGACGTACCGACCTTCGTGATCGCCGGACCGCCACGCACCGGCCGCAGTACCGCCCTGTTCACCGCGGCGCAGTCGCTGCTCGCCGCCGGAACCGGCCTCATCGTGCTGGCCCCGCGCCGCTCGCCGCTGAGGCAGTTGGAGGGACGGCCCGGCGTGACCGCCGTCATCACCGACACCGAGGTGTCGGTGGGAGACTTCCGCAACGCGCTGGGCAATGTGCCACAGGAGCACGGCGTGATCGTCGTGGACGACGCGGAGCTGTTCATGGGAGCCGAAATCGACTCCGACCTCGCGCTGCTCGCCCGCGGCGGCGCCGGGACCGGCTGGGGCGTCCTCGCGGCCGGCAACGCCGAATCGCTGTCGCTGAGCCTGGCCGGCTGGATGGGACAGGTCAAACGCAACCGCACCGGCATGCTCCTGTCCCCGCAGGGGCCGAGCGACGGCGATGTGATCGGCGTGAAGCTGCCGCGAGGCGTTGTCGGACAGGCCCCGCAGCCAGGGCGGGGCCTGCTGCACCTGGGCGACGGAACCCTGTGGACGGTGCAGGTGCCTCTGCTTGAAGCGGAGCTCTAAAAGCCCGGGAGGTGCGCCCCGCGTTCCCACGGGGGACGGGACGCATCTCCCTCCTTGCCCGCGGGCCGAGATGAGCGGTCGGCCCTGCGGAGCACCGAAGGACGGCCGGATCAGGGGACCCGGCCGTCCTTCGGCATGCAACGCAAGGGGGGATCAGGCAGCGAGGCTGCCGCTCGCGCCTGCTTCGTCGCCGTTGCCGGAGACCTGGACACCATCGTCGGTCAGGAAGCGAAACGTGCTGGTGATGGCGTCGAACAGGTCATACACCTCGTTCTTCAGCGGCAGGTTGGGACTGGCGAGCGTGACCACGAGGAAGTCCCGGCTGCTGCCGGGCACCGGCATCATCGTGTGCATCGTCAGCAACTTGACGTCGATGTCCCCGGTCAGCCGGGTCACCTCGGTGCCGGTGACCCGGGCCACCGTGCCCACGTGGGGCACCTTCGCCGATGTGATGACCCGGTCCCGGGGCGCGACACCGGTCGCTGAGGAGACACCCAGTCGCGCGGACAGCACGGGCAGCGTGAGCTCCTCGCCCTCGGGTGTGCTGACCGCGAAGACCATCGCGTAGGCCATGAACAGACCCTCGGTGTACAGGGTCGCCGTACCCGCGGCCAGCAGCGCCCCGTGACGCCGGGCGGCCCGGGACACCTCCCGGCCCTGACGGAACATGTCGTTGATCCGCGCCTTCTGACGAGGGTCGCCGGTCGAGGCCAGTGCCTGGGCACGGATTTTCGCCAGTTCCTCCCCGCTGAGGTCGACCTGTTGCCAGGGATCGGGGATGTCCAGCAGAAAACGCTGTGCAGTGCTCATAGGTCAGCCGCCACTTTCGGGGGAACAGTTGGACACGTCGGGGAGACGGCGGAGCTCACGTGCCGCTTCCGTCGTCGAGGTTCGACACCGCGTCCTGATCGGTCTTCTCGAAGGAGTCCAGGATGTCGCCGATGGCGTCCTGGATGCCCTTCACCTGCTTCTGCAGCTGGTGCTTTCCGTCTTCCCACTTGTTTTCGAAGTTCTGTGCGGAGCCGTGGGAGAGCTCGGGCCCGAACGCGGCATCGAAGTCGAACGTGTGGTGTCCGATGTCGATGAAGTCGTGCACGAAACCCAACATGTCCTGGGCCTCTTTGAGCTCACTCCCGGGGATGTTGACGTCCGACGCCACTGCGGGCCCCCGTTCCTGTGCGGTGAGGATTCATCTCCGTGCGGTACACGAGACCGGGGGAGCGGAGCGTTCAACGCTGCGGAGGGTTCGATCGGTCCGGGCGGCGTTGAACCCTTGCCGGTGCCTGTCTCGTGTTGCAGGCATGAATCCGCTCTTCACCCGTCCGCTGTTCAACGGTGGCGCCGTACGCCGCACCGTTGTCGCATCCGTACTCGCACTGTGCGGCGCGGCGAGCCTGTCGGCCTGCGGCAAGACGATCACCATCGGAGACAGCCCGGCACCGGCTGCCTCCGCGGTGTCGTCGGCGGCCTCGGTATCCCCTTCGAGTCCCCCGCCAGGCCAGAACTCGGGCAACTCGGCACTGCAGGTGGTCGACTCCACGGCGCAGGACGCCGGTCTCGACGGCAACGGCGGGACCGTGGTCGGAGCTGCGGTGCAAGAGGCGCCGCCCAAGTGGGTACAGCTGTCCGCGGTGACCTCGCCACCGCTGTCGTCACCGCACCTCATCAACATCAACCAGGCGGCTCTGTACCGTTTCGACGACGACAGCGCCTCCCCGTCGCAGTCGGCCTGCAACACCGCCTGCGCTACGAAGTGGCCCCCGGTGACCGTCCAGGAGGGCGGCAACGTCTACCTGGCAGGTGTGAACCCGAAGGAGGTGGGGGCCGTCCGCCGGCAGGACGGCCAGGTCCAGATCACCGTGGGCGGATGGCCTGTCTACCGCTTCGCGGGCGACGGCAAGCCGGGGGACCTGAACGGCCAGGGGATCGACGGCAAGTGGTTCGCGGTGGGACCGACCGGGGAGAAGGCGACACGATAGCGGGCGGCCGCGCGGCGGTAGGGGGCCGCCCTACCCGCCTCCGCGGGCAGGGCGGCCATCGACAATGCAACAACCTCCACCGCGCAGCGTGAAGGATCGTGGCCTCGTGTCCGGTCGGCCGTCCGGCCGGTGGATGGTCAGCAGCGGTGCCGGCCCGACGCCTCGTTGTCTTGAGGGCGACGTTGCGTTCGTCCGGGTCGTCCGTGACGATCAAGGCCCTGCCTGTCGCCTTGTAGAGGTCCGCCTGCTCGGTGACCGGGCGCCCGTGGCTGACCCCGGGTAGCGGCGGTGCCGTGTTGTGCGCTGTGTCCTGGAGCTTCTTGCCGCTGATGGGCATGGCGAGGGTCAGGCGCGGCGGCCGTGGGCGCGTGGATCCACGGGCTGCTTGGACTTGGGAAGCCCGCCGACCACAAGACGGTAGGAGTCGGTCACGAGCTCCTTCACCAGCTTCTCGTCGATGGTGTCTGCGCCGTCCACCGTGATCCAGTGCCTCTTGTTCATGTGGTAGCCGGGGGTAATGCCTGCGTACTGCTCGCGCAGGGCAGCGGCGTCGTCCGGATCGGCTTTCAGGATCACGACGGGGCGTCCCGGCATGTCGGTCATGAGCATGTAGACCTTGCCGCCCACCTTGTACAGGTCCCAGCTGGGGTCGGAACGGTGCTCGTGGTCGGTGCCGGGCAGATCCGCGGTGAAGCCGTCTGCGATTTTCTGCAGTTCTTGTCCGTCCATGGTGATCAGCTCCTGTGTCGGTCCGGGTGCCTGGTGCGTGTGGTGGTTCGGGTACGTGCGCGGGCCGGTGGCCTGACCGGGGCGTCGATCAGGCCTGTGACCTGCCGGTCGGACTGTGGCCGTCCGGCTTCCTACGGGAGTACGCGGATGACCGTCTTCCCGCGGCGCCGCGTGGTCGGGTTGAGGGCGCCGACGGCATCGTCGAGGCTCGCGACGTCACCGATGTTGGTCCGCAGCCGTCCGTCGCGTACCCGTTGCACGATCTCGCCGAGGTCGGCGCGGTCGGCTTCGACGACGAAGTCCACTGCCAGGCCGTCGGCGGGCCGTGCTTCGACCGGGCCGACGATGGACACCAGTGTTCCTCCGGGCTTGATCAGGGCGGCGGACTGCTGTTGGACGTCGCCGCCGATGACATCGAAGACCAGGTCGACGCTCCCGACGTCTTTCAGCGCGTCGTTGTCGAGGTCGACGAACTCGTGCGCACCGAAGTCGAGTGCCTTGGTCCGGTCGGCGGCGCGTCCGGTGCCGATGACGTAGGCGCCGGCCTCACGTGCGAGCTGGGTCACCATCGTCCCGACTGCGCCGGCTGCGCCGTGGGCGAGGACGCTCTGGCCGGCCTGGAGGCGGCCGTGCTGGAACAGCCCCTGCCACGCGGTCAGGCCGGAGATGGGCAGGGATGCGGCTGTCGTGAAGTCGACGTCGCCGGGCAGCGGTGCGAGGTTGCGTGCTTCGATCGCCACGTACTGGGCGAGGGTGCCGTCGCGGTGCCAGTCGGCGAGGCCGAACACCCGCTGCCCGACCGACAGCCCGGTCGTGCCGTAGCCGAGGGCGGTGACCACTCCGGCCAGCTCGTGGCCGGGGATCGACGGTGTCTTGTCGTGGCCGGCGCGATCGGTCCAGGTCGAAGGCCACTCCATCTCGGTGGGGACGAAGCCCGAGGCATGGATCTGGACGATGACGTCGTTGATCGCTGCGAGTGGCTCGGGCCGCTCCGTCAGTGTCATTCCGGCTGTTCCCGCGGTCTGGTCGGTGACCACAATGGCTTTCATCGGGATGCTTCCTTTCCTCGTGTGTGGGTTGTGGTTTCCGGGTGGCTCTTTAGATGAAGGTGAAGAGCTCGTCGGGGTCGAAGCGGGAGATCGGGGTGGTGTAGACCTTCTTCGGGTCGGGGTAGCCGAGGGCCAGCAGCACCGTCGTGGTGTGTCCGCTGTCGCGGATCTTGAAGGCCTTGTCGACACTGGTGGGGTCGAATCCCTCCAGCGGGGTCGCCTCGACGCCGAGCTCGGCGGCCGCCATCATGGTCAGGCCCACCGCCATGTAGGTCTGCTTCTCCATCCAGTGGTTCAGGTCCTTGTAGCCGTAGTTGCGCAGGTTGAGGAAGTCTCTGGTCATGGATTCCCACAGCTGCTGCTTTGCCGGGTCGGGGAACCGGCCGTCGGCCTTCTCCTTGGTGAACACGGCCTCGAGGTGGCTGTCGGGCAGATCCGCCCGGGTGGTGAGGATGATGGTGTGCGACGCGTTCAGGACCTTCTCGGCGTTGTCCTGGAATCGTTCGCCCAGGTTGTCGGCGAGCTGCTTCTTTCCTTCGGGCGTGGCGAGGACGTAGAAGTGGTTGGGCTGTACGTTCACCGATGACGGCGTGGAGCGCAGGAACCGCAGCAGCTGCTGAAGGGTCTCCTCCGGAATGGTCTTGCTGGGGTCGAAGTACCTGGTGAGGTGCTTGCTCATGAGCTTGTCGAGGTTCATGTCGATCTGCTTTCTTCTTGCGCCGAGTGGGTGAGGAGTGGTGGTTGGCAGGGGGGAACTAGTTCGTGCCGCGGGCAAGCAGCTCGCTGATGCGGTCGAAGCCGATTCCTGTCGTCGCGGCGGTGAGGTCACCGGCGACGAGGGCCTGGGTGGCCTGTTGGAGTGCCTGCATTGCGTGGGTGTAGAGCGCGGGACCCAGGCTGATGCGCTTGACCCCGGCCTTCTGCAGTTCGGCGACGGTCAGCACCTTGTCCGCCGGTGAGATGAGGACGTTGACCGGTGTCGGTGCGACGGCGGTGACGATCGCGCGGAGGGCGTCGAGGTCGGGTGGGAAAGGGGCGTAGAGCACATCCGCGCCGACCTCGGCGAAGGCCGTCAGACGCCGGACGGTGTCGTCGAGATCGGGCCGGCCCTGGATGAAGTTGTCGGTGCGGCCGGTGACGACGATGCGTCCCTTGGCCGCGTCGACGGCGCTGCGCATGCGGTTGACGGCATCGTCGAAGTCCCGGATCGGTTGATCGGGATTGCCCGAGGTGTCCTCGATCCCGATACCGGCCAGGCCGGATGCCACGGCGGCTTCCACGGTCGCAGCGACATCTTCGGGCGTGTCGCCGTAGCCGTCCTCGAAGTCTCCGTTGACGGGCAGCCCGGTGAGCCGGCCGAGCAGCCGCGCATGCTCGAGGTGCTCACCGCGGGTGATGTTGTGACGCCCGTCGAACCGGCCGAGCGTGGCAGCGAGCGCCGCTGACGATGTCGCGATCGCCTCGAAGCCGGCATCGGCCAGCATCAGCGCCGAGAGGCCGTCCCAGGCGTTCGGCATGACGAAACCACCGTCGCGGGTGTGCAGCGCCATGAATTTTTCATAGAGGTCGGAGCCCGGCATATCGAAACCTTTCTCGGGTGATCGTTGAAGGCAGTGACGGATCGAGCGGCTGGATACGGCGCCTCGGCGAGGACGCCGGCGCTCATCCCGGCGTACCGACCGGGCTGACGGCGGGGATGTCGATGTCGGTCCGGTTGACGTTGTTGATGAAGTTGGTCAGCAGGGCCTGCACCGCCACCGTGACGATCGCCAGGATCTGCGGGTCGGTGTATCCGGCGCCTCGCACAGCCGCCAGGTCGGCGTCGCTCACCTGACCGCGGCTCTTCACCACCTGCTGGGCGAAACGAGCGACCGCGGCGCGCTGGGGATCGATCGAGCTCCCGGCCCGGGCCAGGTCGATGTCGTCGCTCGACATGCCGCCGAGTTCGGACGACACGTACGTGTGCACCGCCAGGCAGTAGTCGCAGCCGTTGGCCTGCGACACGGCGAGCGCGATGGTGTGCCGCGTCTTGGCGTCCAGAACCCGGCTCAAGCTGCCCTGCAGCGTCATGACGACGTCGAGGACGGTCGGATTCGACGCGAGAGTCATGAACATGTTCGGGACGAAGCCGAACTGTGCGCCGATGTTGTCGAGGATGCCCTGCGCCGCCTCGGGGACGTCGTCGGGAGAGGGAGCGTTCAGTCGTGACATGGCGGATCAGCCTCCGGTGAGTGGGTGTCGTCGGCCCCTGGGTTGCGTTCGAGATTTTTGGGCTGTTCGGCCCAGTCCTGAGTGAACACTGCCCGCCATTGGGCTGTCAAGCCCAATCGAGGTATCCTCGGAAGCATGAAACCCACTACAGGAGCCCGGGACCCCCACAAGCTCACCGGCAAGGGGCAGGCGACGCGGGCCCGCATCCTGGAGCACGCCGCGCAGCTCATCTACACCAAAGGCGTCCACGCGACGAACAACGAGCAGCTCCGCCGCGCCGCCGGCGTCAGTGGATCGCAGCTCAACCACTACTTCCCGACCAAGGAGAGCCTCGTCCTGGCCGTGATCGCCTGGCAGGCCGAGAGCGTCCTCACCTTCCACCGCAGTGAGCAGTTCGCCCGCTTCGACAGCCTCGACGGGTTTCGGGCGTGGGCGGATTTCTACATCGGCTATGAGCACGCCTACCAGGAAGGCTGCAGCCTCGGCTCCCTGGCGAGCGAGATCATCAAGACGGACCTCGACGTCCACGACGAGCTCGCAAATGCGTTCGACCAGTGGAGGGACATCTTCCGCGAGGGAATCGAACGCATGCAGCAACTCGGCCGCATCAGCACGGAGGCAGACCCCGCACGGCTGGCCACTCTGCTCCTCGCCGCCTTCCAGGGCGGCACGCTCCTCGCCCAGGTCGCACGGAACGTCACGCCGCTGAAAGACGCGCTGCAGACAGCCATCGACTACCTGCAGACCTTCGCCACGTCTCCCGACGACAGCGTCATCGCACCGGGAGCCGGCGATGAGGTGCACGAGGCCGGAGGACGTCCCGATCGTGAGAGCGTCGGCGGTGGGCGTGGGCAGCTCCTCTTGCGATAGGGCGGGCGCCGGCGAGCAGGGTCGCGGTGCTGACCAGGACCGGCCATCCGCCCCGGCGGGACGAACGGCGTCGCCTCGACACTCCCGCGACTGCTTGTCGCGGTAGACGTCACCCCGGCCGGTGAGGGACGTCTCCTTCGGGACGGGTTACTCGACCGGGCCCCGCCGGCCACCGGTGCCCGGCGGTGAGGGCCGGCCGTCGGCGGTCCTCCACGAACGCCGCCGGGAAGTGCGCGTCCAAGACCAGCCACGCCCACGGCGCGACAGCCGCCCCCCTTGTCCTCCTCGGCCAACTCCGCGTACTCCCGGAGACTTCCCGCAGAGCCCGGTTCTCGCCCCGGACGACCCCGACGCCTTCACCGTGGACGTCATGGCCCCGCCGCGCCAGGAGGACGGCTCGCTACTCATCCCCGAGAAGCTCCAACACCCGCTGGGCACCGGCCAACCCGGAGTACCTCATCGATCAGGTGGCCGATCACCAGCGTGCCTGGCCCCACTTCCGGCCGCTGGTGAGGGCGATCGAGCAATGGCGGCACACCGTGCCGGCCGATGGGCGCATCAAGTCCCTCGTCAGGGAGGTCCTGACAGGCCGCGGACTCAGTCGGCGATGCGGCCGACGACTTGAGGAATCTCGAACAGGTTGCCGGTGTCTCCGGTGTGCAGGAACGCGACGTTGCTGCCGACGGGGATCCGCCCGCTGCGGGCGTGCTCGAGCAATCCTGCGAGTCCCTTGCCGGTGTAGACGGGGCCGACGAAGACGCCCTCTGCTCGGGCCAACTCGCGGATGGCCGCTGTGCTTTCGGCGGACGCGACGGCGTAGTCCTCGCCGATGAAGCGCTGGTCGATGTCGATCTCGGCACGGATCGTCGCGTCGTCGGGTACGGGCGCGCCCAAGGTGGCCAGCACCGCCTTGGTCCGTTCGACAATCACACCGGGGTTCATCCGGTCTCCGTCGTTGAACCTCTGGATGGAGATCGACCGGAACTTCACCGGGTGTCCCAGACTCAGCTTGGCCGCCAGCATCCCCGGCAGCGCGGTCCCGGTGCCGATCGTGTGGTAAACGTAGTCGAGCTTGACCCCTGCGGCATCGGACTGTTCCAGCATCTCCCGGAACGTCAGGGCGTGCGCGATGTAGCCGTCGGGGTGCGCGCCACCGGTCCCGACAACGAGGACCTTGTGCCCCTGCGCTTCGAGTTCGGCTTTGCGCACCGCGATGGCGTCGGTGATTCGCGCGGCCTCGTCCGGAGAATGCCAGACATTGCCGCTGACGTTGATGACGTGGGTTTCGACACCCATCGTCTTGTTGAGCAGATAGTTGCCGCGGAACTCGCCGAGCTCACCATGGCGGGGCACGTTCCGCGTCAGAACCAGGATCGGCGTGATTCCTGCGCTCAGGCAGGCGGCGGCGAACTGCAGACCCGAGTTGGTCAGGTACTCACCCTGGGTGATGACGTGTGTCACGCCGTTCCCGAGGGCCCGCCCCAGGATGAACTCGGCCAGGCGCATCTTGCTCCCACTGATCGCACTGG
>NZ_CP196187.1:0-162418 GCF_051553595.1 Streptomyces sp. HUAS TT11 | reverse complement strand
TGCCGCACCGATCCCCTAGAACCAAGACAGAGCAATGCGATAGGCACCCGCCTTCGTCTCGCGAGGCGCGCGCCCACGAATGGCCCGTTCGCCGGCTTTGTTGGTGCGGTGACGATCCGGCAGGCCTCGGGTCAACGAGATGCCGCGATGGTTGGTATGCCGAGATTTTGAGTTTGTCCTTCTGCTTGCGACCGTCGCGCAGTTGTCCGGCGAGTTCGTCGAAGAAGAAACGCATGAGTTGAAGGCCTTCTGCGCCTCGATCCCCGGCATGAAGGATGTGTTGGAGGGTGGTGCCCCAGGCATTACATAACCGTAGTCGCCTCGTGAGTGTGGCTGATCATTCAGAATGAGGCTCGCAGGTGGCGAACACGGTAAAGGTGAAGACCAGATGGGGCGCGGTCGGCGGTGCCGGTGTGTCCAGCAGGAGCTTCAGCGCGGCTCCAAGCAGAGCGTGGAGGTGCGGGCCTGGCCGGTCAGGACGTGTTCGACGATGGTGGTGTAGCGCCCGTACTTGTCGCGGTAGGCGGCATCCACATCGGCGTACTCGCCGGGCGCGGCCTCATGGAAGGTGACATCCCGTGTTACACCGCCGGCCTCGATGCGCCCCTGGCGACGGGACTGCGTTCCCCGGTACCAGGAACCGGCGGTGCCCTTGACGGAGCGCACGTAGAGGCGGCCACCGGCGCTGACCACCCACATCGTCACCGGATCGCGCAGGGTGCCGTCGACCCGCGTGGACTGCAGGTCCAGTTCCTCCGCCGCGCCGATTTTCTCCAGATCTGTGCCGTTCCAGTGTGTCATCGTCGTTTCCTTCCGAGCCGTCAAAGTCTGGTTTGGCGAGGCCAGCTCGTGTCAGCGGCGCCGCTGGTCGGGGCGTAGCTCGAAATCGCCGTAGCTGTTGTCGGCGGGGTTGACCGTCACACCGGGAGCCACGATCTCGTCGATGCGGTCGAGTACGTCGGTTGAGAGCGTGACGTCGGCGGCGGGCAGGAACGCTTCGAGCTGCTCCATGGTGCGCGGCCCGATGATCGCCGAGGTGACGCCGGGGTGGTTGATCACGAACGCGACGGCCAGCTCGATCAGCGTGAGACCGGCCTTCTCGGCGAGGAGCACGAGCTGTTCGACGGCGTCGAGCTTGCGCTGGTTGGCCGAGGTGCTCATGTCGAAGCGGGCCGGGGGGCGCGCCGCGGAGGCCGGGCCGGAGGAGGCGTCCTTGCGGTAGCGGCCCGAGAGCCAGCCGCCGGCGAGCGGGCTGTAGGTCAGCGTGCCCATGCCGTGACGGCGCACGGTGGGGAGCACGTCCTCCTCGATGCCGCGCACCAGGATCGAGTACGGCGGCTGCTCGGTCACGAACCGCTCCAGGCGGCGCTCCCGGGAGGCCCACTGGGCCTCGACGATCTGGGAGCCGGAGTACGACGAGGAGCCGAGGTAACGGACCTTGCCCTGATGCACGAGGTCGGAGAGAGCGCCGAGAGTCTCGGAGACGTCGGTGTCCGGGCTGGGCCGGTGGACCTGGTAAAGGTCGATGTAGTCGGTGCCGAGCCGCCGCAGGGAGTTCTCGACCTCGCGAATGATCCAGCGCCGCGAGCCCCCCCGACTGTTGGGGTCGTCCTGGCTCATCGGCATGAAGAACTTGGTCGCGAGGAACACGTCCTCGCGACGGTTCTTGAGGGCCTTGCCGACGATCTCCTCCGAGACACCACCGGAGTAGACATCCGCGGTGTCGACGAAGTTGATGCCTGCGTCCAGGGCGCGGTGGATGATCCGCACCGAGTCGGCCTCGTCCTCGTTGCCCCAGGGGCCGAACATCATCGCTCCCAGACAGAGCGGGCTGACCTGGACGCCGGTGCGGCCGAGCGGTCGGTAGTGCATGAAAGCTGTTCTCCTCGTTGTGTCGTCAGTCGTCCCGCGAGGGCGCAACGGCGTCAGCGCTCGCCCAACTGGCGAGGAGACCGAGGGCCTCCTGCTCACGCGAGTCAGGTTCGGGGGTGTAGATGTTGATACGGAGGCCGGGATCGGCCGGCAGCTCCATCGCCTCGTAGGGCAGCGCGAGCTCGCCAACCAGTGGGTGCCGAAGGCGTTTCACGCCGGAACGGTGGAACTTCACGTCGTGGCGGGCCCACCGGCGTGCGAACTCGTCGCTCTTGGTCGTGAGTTCTCCGATCAGGTCGGTCAGCGCCTTGTCGTGGGGCGCTCGACCTGTCTCAGTGCGCAGGAAGGCGACCGAGTCGTCGGCCCCCTTGTCCCAATCCGCCCAGAAGTCCTGGCCCGCGGAGTCCAGGAACAGAAAGCGGGCGGTGTTGACCGGCCCGCGCTGGACGAACAGCGGGGAGTCGAAGACCGGAGCGTACAGCGCTCGGCCCAGCATGTTGGCGGCCAGGATGTCGAACCGTCCGTTGCGCACATACGCCGGCACGCCGGTCATCGAGTCGAGCATCCGTAGGATCGTGGGCCGCACGCGGGAGGTGGTCACCGCCGGCCGCCGACCCGCCGGAGTCGCCGCACGGGCCAGATCGTAGAGGTAGGTGCGCTCGGCCTCATCAAGCTGCAATGCGTGGGCGAGGGCGTCGAGCACCGATTCCGAGGCGCCGCTGAGGTTCCCACGTTCAAGGCGGACGTAGTAGTCCACACTCATTCCCGCGAGCAGGGCGACCTCCTCACGGCGAAGTCCTGCGACGCGGCGATTGCCGCCGTAGATGGGCAGCCCCGCCTGCTCCGGGGTGATCCGCGCCCGTCGGGTGCTCAGGAACTCGCGGACCTCGGCGGCCAGGCCCTTCTTACTCGTGGCGGACATGGTCAGATCCTGAAGACTTCCTTGGCGACGCTGATGGCGGACATGGCCTTGGGCCAGCCGGCGTAGAACGCCAGGTGAGTGATGGCTTCGACGAGCTCGTCCACGGTGCAGCCGTTGTCGCGCGCCCGGACGAGGTGGCCACGCAGCTGCTCGATGTTGCCACCCGTCACCAGCGCGGCGACGGTGATCATACTGCGGTCGCGTGGACTCAACTCGGGCCGCGCCCATACGTCGCCGAAGAGGACCTCGTCGGTGAGCGAGAGCAGTTTGGGTGATGCCTCCCCGATGAGCCGCTGGGCTGCTGTCGTGTGAGTGTCCTGGGTCACGGGTGGCTCCTTCTGGTTGCCGTGAAACGTGCGTCGGCCACTTCACCGTAAAACCGCCGATGACCTCCCTGAGAGGTACTGCTATTACCTGGAAGAGCAGTGACTCTCACGTGCACACGGGAACCGCGTTCCATGGAAGAGGTCAGGGACTTTGAAGTCCGACACCCAGCTGAAGGAACACTGTGCGCGCAGCACTCATGTACGGAGTCGGCGATGTCCGCGTCGGGCATGTCGCCGACCCGAGCCTCCAGGAACCCACCGACGCACTGGTCCGCATCACCACGGCCTGCGTCTGCGGCAGCGACCTGCACCCCTACCACTCGATGTCTCCTTCTGACGGCCCGGTCCGGATGGGGCACGAGTTCATCGGAGTCGTCGAGGAGATCGGTAGAGAGGTCAGCACCATGAAGAAGGGCGACCTGGTCGTCGCCCCGTTCGCCTACTCGGACGGCACCTGCGAATACTGCCGGGCCGGGCTGCACACCTCCTGCGTCCACGGTGGCTTCTGGGCCAGGAACGGCATCGACGGCGGCCAAGGGGAGGCGGCCCGCGTACCGCTGGCCGACGGGACCCTGGTCAAGCTCCCGGTCGGCGCCGACGACGCGCTCGTCCCCTCCCTCCTGACCCTCTCCGACGTCCTCGGCACCGGCCACCATGCCGCCCGTCCGCGGCGGAGTGCGGCGCGGCAGCACCGTCACCGTGATCGGGGACGGCGCCGTCGGCCTGCTGGCCGTGCTCGCCTCGCAGCGGCTCGGCGCCGAGCAGATCGTCCTCATGGGCCGACACACCGCCCGAACCGACCTCGGCCGTGAATTCGGAGCCACAGACGTGGTTGCCGAGCGCGGCGCCGGGGGCATCGAGAAGGTGCGCGAGCTCACCGGCGGCGGCAGCCAGATTGTCCTCGAAGCGGTCGGACACCGGCCCGCCTACGAGCAGGCATACGGAGTGGTCCGCCCGGGCGGCACCATCAGCCGCGTGGGCGTGCCCCAGTACGAGGAGGCTCCGATCGGCTTCGGCAGCCTCTTCGGCGGCAACATCACCCTGACCGGAGGCCCCGCCCCGGCCCGCGCCTACATCGACCAGCTCCTGCCCGACGTCCTGGAAGGCCGTATCGAGCCCGGCCGGGTCTTCGACCGCACCGTCGGTCTCGACGACGTTGCTGAGGGTTATCGGGCCATGGACGCGCGGACGGCCCTGAAGGTGCTGGTACGGCCGTGAACAGACGGTCTGAGGCCAACAGGGCGGCCGTTCTGGTGCGCCTCAACGACGCGTCGTTCACCAGCGCTGACGCCGGGAACCGGGCGACGCGATGACCACCATCGCACAGCGCGTGTCAGCGCCCGCCACAGAGAAGCCGAAGGGGGACCCGGCCTACGCGATGCTGATCCTCGCGATCATCTGCATCAGCTATTTCATGGTCATCCTCGACAACTCGATCGTCTTCACCGGGCTGCCGCAGATCCGGTCGGACCTGGGGTTCTCCGAGACCGGCCTGTCCTGGATCACCAATGCCTACGTTCTGGTCTTCGGCGGGCTGCTGCTCCTGGGGGCCCGGGCGGGTGACCTGTTCGGACACCGCCGGGTGTTCCTGTCCTCCCTGGTCGTCTTCTCGCTCACCTCGCTTCTGGTGGGGGCCGCCCAGAGTCAGTGGTGGCTGATCAGCGCCCGAGCGCTTCAGGGCATCGGGGCCGCGGTGCTGGCCCCCTCCGCCCTGTCCCTGCTCACCCGCAGCTTCGCCGAGGGCCGCGCACGCAACCGGGCGATGGCCGCGTACAGCGCTGTCGCCGGTCTCGGCGCTGCCGTCGGCCTGGTCGTCGGCGGATTGGTCGCCGACTTGGTGTCGTGGCGGGCCGGATTCTTCCTCAACGTGCCGATCGGCATCGTGATGGTCGTACTGGCGGTGCGGTTCCTGCCCGAGACCGACCGCCGACGAGGCCGCTTCGATGTCACCGGGGCGTTGCTGGCGACGCTGGGCTCGACCGCCCTGGTCCTCGGCATCGTGAACGCGGCCGACTTCGGCTGGACCGCACCCCTCACCCTGATCCCACTGCTGGCCGGTGCGGTGATGCTGGGGCTGTTCGTCCGGGTGGAGCGGCGGGCCGCGCAGCCGATCGTGCCGCTGCGGCTCTTCGCCAGCCGGGAACGCAGCGGCGCCTACATCACCCGAATGCTCTACATGGGCGCGATGATGAGTTTCTTCTTCACCGCGCAGTTCGTGCAGAGCGTCTACCACTGGACGCCGCTGCAGGCCGGGCTCTCCTTCCTGCCGATGACGCTGGTCAACTTCGTCTTCGCCGTCCAAGTGCCGCGGCTGCTGGAGAGGGCTCGCAAGCCGCTGGTACTCCTGACGGGGGTCGCCCTGACCACGGCGGGGATGGTGTGGCTCAGTTGCCTCGGCCTGCACACGTCCTACCTGACGGGAGTAGGGCTGCCGATGGTGCTCATCGGAGCCGGCCAGGGGCTGGCGCTGGCCCCGCTGACCTCCAGCGGGGTCGACGGCGTCGCTCCGGCGGACGCGGGGGCCGGGGCGGGGCTGGCCAACACCGTCCACCAGATCGGTAGCGCGCTGAGCCTGAGCATCCTCACCGCTGTGGCCGCCGCCGTCTCCACCGGCCACGAGGCCGCCGACATCGCAGCCCGCTCGGGCACCGCCCTCACCGGCTCCGCCGTACTGCTGGCACTGGCCGTCGTGGCCGTCGTCACGCTCATCGTGCCCTCACAGGCCACCCGCAACGAAAGGTCTCTCTGATGCAGACCCTCACCCTCAACAACGGCGTCCAGATGCCCGCCCTCGGACTGGGCGTCTTCCAGACCCCGCCCCAGGAGACCCGGGCCGCCGTCACCACCGCCCTCGAACTCGGCTACCGGCACATCGACACCGCAGCCGCCTACGGCAACGAGCGCGAGGTCGGCGAGGCTATCCGCGACTCTAAGGTGCCCCGCCACGACATCTTCATCGAGACCAAGATCTGGATCAGCGACTACGGGTACGACGCGACCCTGCACGGCTTCGACAAGAGCGCCGCAAAGCTCGGGGTCGACCAGATCGATCTGCTGATCCTGCACCAGGCCCTGCCGTCGGACTTCGACCGGACCGTCGCGGCCTACCGCGCCCTGGAGAAACTTCTGGCCGACGGCAGGGTCCGCGCCATCGGCGTTAGCAACTTCATGGTCGACCATCTGACCGCGCTGCTCGATGCGACTTCCGTCGTACCCGCGGTCAACCAGGTGGAGATCCACCCCTACTTCCAGCAGCGTGCCGTGCTCGACTTCGACGACCAGCACGGCATCCTCAACCAGGCGTGGTCCCCCATCGGGGGGATCACCTTCTACCCGGGATACGGCGAGGACCGCAAGAGCGTCCTTGAGGACCCGGCCGTCACGCGCATCGCCGAGGCCCACGGCAAGAGCCCGGCCCAGGTGCTGCTCCGCTGGGGCCTCCAGCACGGCCGCTCGGTCATCCCCAAGTCCACCCGACATGAGCGGATCGCCGAGAACCTCGACGTCTTCGACTTCGAGCTCACCGCCAACGAACTCGCCGCCCTCGACGCACTCGAGACCGGCCGGCGCGGCGGCCCCGAGCCCGAGACGGTCACGCTCGCCGCCTACGGTCGCGCCATCCCCGAAGCCTGAGCACACAACAACCCCAAGGTGTCACCACCGGCATCCGCTGAACTGCGGCTTCAGTCGGGCGAAGCACAGTGGATGTCACCGATACGGCGCGCGACCTGTCACCAGCAGCAGGCGGAGCAGAGCCGATGTCACCGCCTCTGCGTCCCGCAGCCAGATGTTGGGTGGGCGGGTCGCAGGGGTGGACTGACCTGGCGCAGTGACCGTCACAGGGCTCCGGCGTCCCGTGCCGTCCAGACGCTCGGGTAGATCGGCCGGAAGCCGAGTTCCCGGCGGATCCGCTGGTTGGACGTGATCCCGAACCACGGGTCGGGGTCCGTGAGCTCGTGGATCCCGGCGGGCACTTCGACGCCGTTGAGCTGGTACAGCTCGACCGTCGTGACGGGAGCGTCATCGGCGATGTTGTAGATCCGGCCGGCGATACCCGGCGCGTACAGCAGACGCATCAGGCCCTGGGCGACGTCCGTGTGGTGGGCCATCTGCAGGCGCTGGTGCGGCGCCCAACGGGCAGCCCAATGCAAGGAGTTGGCGAGGTGCGGGTCGCCCTCGCCGTAGACGAAGGGGAGCCGCCCGAACCATTGCCCGCCCGGATGGCACGGTGGAGGTGCAGGCGCCACAAAGGGCTGTGCGCGACGAGCCCAAGCAGCGACGCAAGAAACCGGCGGGACCGATGAAGCCGTTACCCATGCCCACCATGAAGCAGCTCCTGACGGTCGACTGCCCCGCTTGCGGCCGCGGCACCGGACAGCTGTGCACGATCCGCCAGGGCCACCGGGCGCGAGTTGAGCTCTATCGGGCGGTGACCGGGCAACGCAGCAGTCCCGAGCAGGTCAGGGCGGCCGTGCAGAAAGGCGTAGAGGTTCGGGAAGAGAAGCGAGCCGCGCGCAAGATGCCCCCTGAACAGCGTGCCAAGCGGGCTGCGCAGTCTGCGGCCGCCAAGACCGCCAACCGAAGCAAGGACAGCAAGGGGAATCCGTACAAGTCGCTTAACACGCGCGCCGTCACACCTCATCGGGTCTTGGCGCTGCGGTGTCCGGCGTGCCGTGCTCCGGCGGGTGAGCCATGTTCCGCGTGGTTGCGCAACGGTCGGTCCGCGTTCCATATCGAGCGCCAACAGGCCGCCCGAAGAGAGCTCCAAGCGGCGATGCAGTCGTAATCCTGGCTGTGGCTGAGCGCCCGAGTTGGTAGGCCGCGCCAACTCGACTGCGGAGCTCGATATACCGGTCGGACAGCCCATCTCGTGAAGGCGCGAGGCTAATTCGCGTGGCGCTCGCTTCTGAGCCGCCCAGCCTGATCGAACGCGTCATGAGCGCCTGGAATGTCCCCCTGTTCTTACGCGCCACGCTGGGGTTGTGCAGGGCGTTGGCTTCGCCCAGGCGGTCGCCGAGCTGCCGGTACGGGTCCAGCGCCTGCTCGCGCCTGCGTGGCGCCGGGGTAGTCGTCGGCCAGGCGCCGTACCTGCCGAGGTTGTTCAGGGCGTTGGCCTGGCCGTGGCGGTTGCGGAGTTGCCGGTACAGGTTCAGGGCTTGCTCGTGCGCCTGCGTGGCGCCGGGTACGTCGGCGCCTGGTACCGACCTGTCTGGCGCCGAGCTGGGTGGACGTGATTGCAGTCCACATCAGCCGCTGCACTATAAAAGGTGTCGCAAGGGCCACTTGCGGCAGAGTAACGTCTTGGCCCTGTAGAGGAGTCTGGCCGTCCTCGCCACCCTGTCAAGGTTGAGATTCGCGGGTTCAAATCCCGTCAGGGTCGCTTGTCCCTTCTATGGCTTGAACGGCCGCACGGTGACGTGGGGCAGACCGGTAGCCGTGCGGTGGGATTCGTCAGGTCCAGCGCTACCGTGCCCTGATTTGCCGTGGGTTGGTGGGGACGCCGCGGCGCACAAGTTAATAGCAGGCGTTGAATGGGCGCGGCCCTCGGCGCGACTGTTGGCAATGTGTTTCGCTCGCGACCGTTGCGCTGACCTCCTCCAGACGTGCCCTGCTGGAGGACGGTCCACTCTTGCGTCGAAACGCGCCCGCTCCGGCTCAGATGGTCCCATCGGATGCAGACACGAGATGGATTGCCGCCCGCCATGACGGGGCACAGCCGTCAAACGAGTCGAGCTAAGATGCGGGACTGGCAGAACAGTGGGAGGGGATTGCATGAGAATGCGTATACGTGCTGCCGCAGCCGCAGCTGCAGCAATAGTGGGGCTGCTTCCGATAGGTGCCGGCGCTGCGTCTGCGCAGCCGTACGCTGCGCGCACGTCGGCGGCCCATCAGATCGGGACGATGAAGGAGTGGGGTTCCGGCATCCACAAGTCTTACCGCCGGGGTAACACCCTCTATCTCACGATGTACTACACGCAGAAGTCGCCGGATACGCTGGTTCCGCTCGGCTTCGGGTTGTCCCTGTGGAACTTCTCCGCCCCGGGCGAGGGACAGTTGCGTGGGATCTCGGCCAGGTGGTGGAACCCGGTGCGCCATCGCTGGGAAAAGCCCAGCTACGCTGAGTCGAACGGGTTGTTCGGCTTTGAGCTCCCCGCCAGCTCCACGGTGAAGCTCGCTTCGGGCAAGGTCGGCCACGTCTACGTGCGGGTCAAGTTCGGCAAGACCGCGCACACGGGTCAGTGGCACTTCGAGCCGATGGTGACTGCCTACTCGTTGCTCACCCGCAAGGGCGCCTACGACAGTAATTTCCTGGCAGACAGCAGGCACCAGTACACCTCTACGCTGCGGCCGTAGTTTTGATCTTGCATGACGAGAGGTGACATCCGCCTGGCGCGCTCCTCGCTGGATCCGCCTGGCAATAAAGCCTCGATAGTCGCGATTAATGCGTCATTCCGGGTCCCCTTTCCCAAGAAAGGGGACCCGGTTTCGTCGGTCATCTGATAAGCAAATTTTTCTGGAGGTGGCATCGGCATCACGAGGGTCGCCCCAGCGCTCAGACACGCAGGCTAGGTGATATTGTGTTATGCGCCACTGGAGCGTTTCTAACGCTCTTCTGTCATGTATCCCTTGCCGTGAGGCGTGCGGCCCCAAGGAGCCAGAATTGAATCTGAATATATTCATCAGCGGTCAAACGTACTATTCTGCAGAATGGCCAATTACTCGACGAATCATCGATGAGGTTTTTGGGAAGCTGCAGGGGGTCGACGATTCGGCCACGAACCTGACGGGCGAGCGTGCGGCTGTCGAGTTCACGCTATCCAGAAGTCGACTGAACGGAATCGAGGCATTGCGGAATTTTGATAGCTATCTACATGTCGCCATCAATCATCGGACCGGATATGGAGCCCTGAAGTGGTTGTTTTCTTCAGACTCTACCGTTTCGATCGACGCCGCCATCGCCAAGCATGTGTGGATTTCCGATAATCCTACACCGCCTGAAATGGATCCACATGTAATTTCGGACCCAGACCTACCGCGCTACCATCACCCGCGTAGTACATTGCCCATTTCTGCAGTTCGAGCTGCAACGGAGGAGTTCTGTCGAGCTGGCACTGGAATGCGACCATCGTGTATCCACTGGACTCCCGGTGATCTCAGTGGTAGACGTCTTGACGTTCCCGATTCAAAGATTTCTGCTGCCTACTGCGACGACCCGTGGTGTGATATTGTAGAGCCCGGCCACCCGCGCCACTGACGAATTTATCAGCAGTGAGGCTTTTCCATCCTGTCTACTGACCCGCCTCGTGCTGCTCGGTCGGGGCAGGGCGCCATCATCAACGACGGCCCCACCGACCAAGGCACAGACCCAGAACACCGGGTACGCGGTGCCGCCGTTCGACCTGGCGGTCATGGACGAGGCGCACCGGATCGCCGGCCGGGCCGACAAGAAGTGGGCGATTGTTAACGACGCCCAGTGAATCCACGCCGACCGCCGTCTCTACATGACCGCCACGCCCCGGATCTTCGCCGCCCCGGAGCTGGCGGAGTCCGCCGACCTCACCCGCCCGCGCCGCCGGTGCCCGGCAGACGAGGAGGTGGACGCGTTCGCCAACTCCGTGGACAACGAGGCCGTGTACGGGAAGAAGGTCGTCGAGTACCCGCTGGCGACCGCGGTCGCCGACGGCCGGGCGGCGGACTACCGGATCGTGGTGCCCACCCTCACCGACACCGACCTGCGCCGCCGCCTCAACCTTCCCGCCCCGGCACCACGACCACCGGCGGCACCGCGGCCCGGGAGGAGAAGGACGACAGTGCGCTGCGCACCACCGCGGTGTTGAGGTAGTGCTGGGTGTCGTTCAGCCATACAACCGCGCGTGGCCCGATGCCGCCGATGCCCGTCAACGCTGCTTCGGCGCGGCCGGGCACGATGGGATGCCATAGCCTCCATCCCTCGGGAAGGGTATGGACAGCCTCCCAGCAGGCGCGGGTCTTTCCCGTGGAGGAGCCGCCGATCAGCACGGCCAGGGTGCTGATCCCTTTGACGGCCCGCGCAACTTTCTGGCGCAGTTCCTCATCGTGATCTCGTTCGACGTACTCCGGTAGCGGTGGCAGTTCCTCGGAGAAGGCCCCCGCACTGCTGTCGATGGCTCGGTGTACTTCCAGGGCGAAGGGGTCAGTGAAGGTATCAAGGGGCTGACCCAGTGGAGCAGCCATCCGCGCCTTGACCCACAGACTCCTGATCAGAAGAGCGAACTCCTCCTCATTCCACGCGGCGCGGCGAGCCAGAACGATCGCTACGGCAGCAGCGTCAGCCTGCTGACCCGGCACATCCGAGCTACTGAGACATCGCCGGATGGTGTCCCGGCTGGGAGCCCCCTCAAGCTCACCATCTTCCGCGATGTCGGCAGCGATGTCGTCGAGCGTCGGAGCGCCAGCAGCCAAATAGGACTCATACAAAGCGCACTTGAGCTCACGCAAGGGACCGGGACCCACCTGCGGCGCTTGTATCGGACGCGACCGCTTCGATCCACTGCCCCCGTTCCCCATCAGTACATCATGACTCCTTTTGCGCACAGATGCCCCCGCCAGTCGACAACCACGGTTGGCCGGCACCATGCACCACCGCTACCTGCACTGCTCGACCAGCCAGGCAACGAGGGCCCGGAAACTGCCAGAAGCGGCTCCGGAGAGCGCGGCGCTGATCAACCGGACGCGGTCTCGATGGGTAAGGCGTACAGGAAGCATGACGACCTCTCAAAGGTGGAGTCCTGGGCCAGACGGCTTGAACCCCAGAGAACAGGTCACTTCGAGATCAACTCTGAGTTGCGCCGGAAAAGAGACTGCACGATGCAAAACCCCAGGTCCGTGCAGCAGAAGCAGCGCCTCTTTTGTCTCTTGCGCGCCCAGTTGCGTCGTACTGCCTGACCTCAAAGCGCCGAGACCTCCCGGGTCCCCGCAGTGTGTTGTACCCGTCGCATGCCGCGGAACGACAGGAGTGCGTTGCGTTGGTCAAGCCTGGTCAAGGCGGCGTCCCGATGGATATGCGACGCCTGGAAGTGGCAACTGAAGGGGGCTGCTGGGCCTTTCGCCAAACGAGGCGCGGGATGAGGCCTAACTCCGAGGTGAAACACGGAGCTTCGGAAAGGCTTGGTCAGGCGTGGGTAAGGATTGCGCAGGTCGCTTCTTGTTCACCCCGCGGATCTACCCGCATAGATGCGGGTGGTGGTGTCATGCCGTCAGCCGCCCGGCACCCCACTGTCCGGGCCGACCCTGCGGGAGAACCCATATGCGTCGCTTCACCGCCACCACCTGCGCCCTGGCCCTCGGGGCCGCCGGTCTGATCGCCGTTTCGGCCGGTACCGCCCAGGCGTCGACCTGTTCCCATGCCCGCCTGCCGCTGCCCGACTCCTCGTGCACGCCCGGTGCCTACAACTCGGACGTCACCCAGTCCAACATCCACAGCACCATCTGCGTCTCCGGGTGGACCGCCACCGTCCGCCCCCCGACGTCCTACACCAACCCCCTCAAGGCCCAGGGCATCATCGACTACGGCTACTCCGACACCAACATGGCCGACTACGAGGAAGACCACCTCGTCCCCCTCGAACTCGGCGGCGCGCCCCGGGCCACCGGGAACCTGTGGCCCGAGCCCTACTCCGGCTCCCAGACCGCGCACTCCAAGGACGGGGTGGAGACGAAGCTGAAGAACGCCGTCTGCGCCGGCACCATCACCCTGTCCGCCGCTCGCAGTGCCATCAAGAACAACTGGACCACCGCCCTGCAGGTCACCGGAATCGGCTGACCCCGCCAACCGTCGGGACATCCAGGCCACACAGCCGGATGTCCCGACGGTAGTGCGCATTGCTCGCCCGGCCCGTCCGCTGTCACAGGGGCTCACATGGAGCAGATCTGCCGGTGCTCCCATCCCTGCTCGGCGCGGCCTTTGGCGCAGAGCAGCAGGCCGTCGCTCATCAGGTGGAAGCGGCCGTCTTTACCGAGAAAGGCAACTCGGGGCGAGGAGGATTTGGGCATGCCGGACAGGTGGCACGGCTGGCCCGCCCGCTCCCGAATCATCTGCTCAACTCCGTGTTCGCCGAGGTGGGCGAACTCCCACATCAACTTCGCCAGGCGGTATGGGGGAAGGTCATCCAAGGACGGCATGAGGGCATCGTGCCGGACAGCACTGACAATCTGTTCGATGACCTGTCGCTGCGGCTTGCACAGGGCTGCGCCAGGCCGTTCCCGTTCAGCTTTACGGGCGAACCACGGTTGCGTTGCCGCGGTCTTCGACTTCGTACTCCACCACCCGTGCCAGCCGGGCCCGTTCGGGGTCGGGTTCCCGTCCAGCGCGGGCGGCCTGAAGCAGGCGCGCGCGGGCGGCGGTCTTGACCGACGGGGGCGCCCTCCGCGTATTCGTCACACCGGCCGCTGCAAAGCCCTCCGGCACGCGATGGCTGTCGAACCGTCAGGTTTAATTTAAGTTTCATCAACCTCTCCTCGGGTGGTCAATCAGCTGATCAGCGGCACCCCGGCGGTCGTTTGCGCCCGATTCCCGCACGTTTCCGGCGGCGCCGATTTTCACGCCCGCGACACCCGTGCGAAATAAAGTGCCCAACTGTATTCACGGTGCATGAAACGCCAGGTCAGACGGCTTCCGCGCACCATATTCGCGACCTAAAGTCTCCTCGCGGGACGCGAGTACTTCGCGCTGGTCCTTTCTTTCTCCACCGCAGAGGACAGGAAAGCTGTACATGACGGCAGATCGTTCCATGCCTACCCGTAACCCGCGCACTACCGATTCCTCCCTCGCTGAATCCGCTCCCGCAGGCGGTATGAGCCGGCGCGCCGTGCTCGGCGGCGCCGCCGCCGTGACGGGTGCCGTCGCGGTCTCCGCGGCCGTCGCCACCCCGGCCTCGGCGACCTCCGGCGGCGCCGCCTCATCGACCGCCCGGCTTTTCGCCGCACTCCCGGCGGCCTCCGGCATCAAGAAGCGCTCCCGGCTCGTCGACTACGAAGTGGTCGAGCTCGCCTCGCTGTTGCGGGCCGGCAAGGTCACCGCCACCCAGGTGACCAAGGCGTACCTGGACCGTATCGACCGTTTCAACGGTCCCTTCGAGACCTACGGCGACAACGGCCTCTACAACGCCTTCGTCCGGATCGACCGGGCGGGCGCGCTCGCCGCGGCGGCCGCCGCCGACACGCGGTTCGCCCGCGCCCGGCACACCCACGAGGAACTGCCGCCGCTGCTGGGCATTCCGTTCGGCATCAAGGACTCCGTCGCCGTCAAGGGCCTCGACGCCAAGGACGGCAGCCACGCCTTCGACGGCAACACCGCGCTGCGGGACGCCACCGTGGTGCACCGGCTGCGTGAGGCGGGCGCGGTGATCCTCGGCCATACCGTCGCCTCGGCCTTTTCCGGCTCCATCACCGGCACGTTCGCCGGCAACGCCTGGAACAAGGACTACGTGCCCGGCGGTTCGAGCCAGGGCTCGGGCGTCGCGCCGGTAGCCCGGCTCGCGGCGGCGTGCATCGGCGAGGAGACCGGCGGCTCCATCATGATGCCGTCGGCGGCCAACGGCGCGAGCGGCATCAAGCCGTCGCTGGGCACCACGTCGGTCGCCGGCCTGATGCCACTCTCTCCCGGCTACGACGTGCTCGGCCCTATCTGCCGCTCGGTGCGCGACGCTTCGCTGGTGCTGTCGATCGTCCTCGGCCCCGACCCGGCGAACGACCCGCTGACGCTGTCAGCGCCCGAACCGTTCCCGGCGATGCCGCTGAGCGCCCGCAAGGGCCGCCGCCCGCTGGCCGGTGTCACCATCGGTATCCCGCAGACCGACTGGATGCGCACCAGCCGCGGCATCCAGGCCAGCACCTCCCCGCAGGGCACCTACGACGCCGACCACCTGGCCGCCTTCAACCGGCTCAAGCAGCAGCTGACGTCGCTGGGCGCCACGGTCAAGGAGTTCCCGGGCCTGGACGTCACCGACCCGGCCAACGACCCGTACTTCTCCAGCAGCGACGTGCTGGCGACCGTCGACGGCTCCAACATCTCCCCGTCGTCGGCGGTGCTCAGCCCCAACCGCTACGAGATCCGCTACTGGGACGCGGTCAAGGACTTCGCTGCCACCCGCCCCGCCGACCAGGCCGCCGCGCTGCTGGCGCAGTACGGCCGCAAGGCGCCCGGCGAGACGTCGGCGTCCTTCGAGTCGGCCACCCGCCTGGGCGGGATGATCCCGGCGTCGGTGCGCGTCGAGGGCGAGAAGCGGCGCCGGCAGCTCCAGGCCAACTACCAGGCGGCGCTGGACAAGGCGGGCGTGGACTTCATGCTTGTCTTCTCGCTCGGCGCGCAGATCGGCCTGCGGACCGGCGGCGGCTTCCCGGTCTACCGGGCCTACTACCAGCTGCCCAACGCCCTCGCCTGGCCGATGGTCTCCTTCCCGGTCGGCTACGACAGCACCGTCGGGCTGCCGATCGCTGCGCAGTTCTGGGGCCCGCGGTTCAGCGAGCCGGAGATCGTGCAGGCCGCGATCGACTACCAGGAGCACTTCCCGCAGTACCACAACGCCGCGCCGCCGGACCCGGTCGCCGACACGCCCAAGGTAGCGCCGCGCGTGCTGCGTTCGGTCGAGCCGGCGACGCCGCCGGAGCTGTCCAACGACCCGCTGGTGGCCGAGGAGGCGCTGCGATGAGCTTCCTGACCGTGGGCTGGGAGCCGGTGATCAACGCCGGGCTCCCGCCGCAGCACCCGGGGGACGACGCGTCGCCGGTGGCGAGGGTGGGCTGGCTGCCGAAGCTCGGTACTGCCTTCTACCCCTATCCCGACGACGATCCCGAAGCCGGGGAAGAGATGGTACGGCCGTGAGCGCGCGAACACGCGTACGCACAGGTACGCGCATACCCAGACCCGTGGTCGCGCTGGCCGCGGCCGGCGCCCTGGTGACGGCGGTGCTCGGCGCCGCGGGACCGGCGTCCGCCGCGTCGCCGGGCACGGAGACGGCCTCCGCCCAGGTGGCGTCCGGCGAGGGCTGGACGGTGACGCGCGGCGCCGCCGGCTACACCGTCTCGCTGCGGCTCGGCAGCCCGCTGCCGATACGCGACGACATGCCCGAACTCGTCGCGGACGGGCTCGACCTGGGCCCCGCCGCGGAGTCCGCCGACGGCCGCACGCTGACCGCGACCACCACCGATCCGGCCGTCGCCAAGGCGTCGTCGATCGCGTGGCAGTGGTCCACCGGCGGTTCGAGCACCGCCACCGGCCCCACCTCGCTGCCCTCCGCCGCCGACCAGCTCGCGGCCCAGCGCCGCACCCTGGCCAAGGGCGGCAAGGACGGCCACCCGTCGCCGTACCACCCCGGCGGCAACGGCAACACGCCCGCCGACCCGACGACGGTGGGCCACGGCTCCTACACCGTCGCCGACTACGACTTCGGCGCGCAGTCCATCGCGCTGGCCGACATCGGCGGGATCCGCGGGGAGTTGGAGGGGCGCATCTACGTCCCCACCGACCACCGCCCGCATCCGCTGGTGATCTTCCTGCACGGCCGGCACAGCTCCTGCTACAACACCACCACGCTCAAGGGCGCCAGCGGCTGGCCCTGCCCGGCCGGCACCGCGCCCATCCTCAGCTACGCCGGTTACGACGGCGCCGGCGAGGCGCTCGCCGCGGCGGGCTACACGGTGGTGTCGATCTCGGCGAACGCGATCAACGCGAACGACAACCAGCGCTCCCCCGACGACGGAGCCGGCACCCGCGGCCAGCTCGTGCTGGACACGCTGACGATGCTCAAGGCGGTCAACGCCGGCCACTCCGTCAGCTACCACGACGACGTCACGGGCCAGGACGTCGACTTCGACCAGGCGCTGGCGGCGGGACGCTCGACGTACCCCGAAGGCACGATGACCGCACGGCAGTTCGCCGGCTCGTTGGACTTCAACAGCATCGGGCTGATGGGCCACTCGCGCGGCGGCGAGGGCGTGGTCACCGCGGCCACGCTCAACGAGGGCCTGCCGCACCCGTGGGCCATCAAGTCGGTCTTCGCGCTCGCGCCGATCGACTTCACCCGCGTCACGCTGCCGGACGTCATCACCACCACGCTGCTGCCGTACTGCGATGGCGACGTGTCCGACCAGCAGGGCCAGCACTTCTACGCCGACTCGCGCGACGGTACGTTCGCCGACGACGTGCAGCGGTCCGACATCTGGGTGATGGGCACCGACCACGACTTCTACAACACCTCGTGGACACCGCCGTATCCGGGCGCATCCGACGACTGGTCGCAGGCCGACGACCCGGTGTGCGGCACCAGCGCCACGGCGCTGGCCTCGGGCCAGAACATCCGGCTGACGGCCGCGCAGCAGTACCAGGTCGGATCCGCCTACATCGCCGGCTTCTTCGAGTCCTCTCTGGGCCACCAGGCCGCCTTCCAGGGCATGTTCGACGGTTCGGGCACCGAACCGCCGTCCGTGGCGGGCTACGCGGACGTCCGTACGGTCGCGCAGCAGCCGGCCTCCACCCGCAGCGACATCACGACCTTCCAGTCCGCCTCACCGCAGGTCACCGCCACCGGTGACGTCACGGCGACGGTGTGCGCGAACAAGTACGGGCGCACGGTGCCGGAGCCGCTGCCGGACTGCACCCTCCCGGGCAGCACGCTGACCAACCAGCAGGTGCCGTACTGGACCCCGGCGAACTACGCGCCCAACGTGCCGCTCAACCCGATGACGCACGTGACGTGGACCAGGACCGGCGGCGGGGTCGCCGTCTCCGTGCCGGCCCGTCAGCGGGACGTGTCACGCTACGACGAGATGACCTTCGACATGTCACCGGACGAGAGCGTCGCCTCGGCCACCGACATGACGCTCACCGTCACCGACACGTCGGGCCGGCACTGGAGCCAGCCGGTCTCCGCCCTCAACCCGTGGGCGGTCACCCGGATGCCGGCCAGCACGTCCAACAGGCTGGGCAAGATCGTGCTCCAGCAGGTGCACGTCCCGACCTCCACGCTGCGCCGCGCGGGCCTCGACCTGCACCGGCTGGCGTCTGTCCGCTTCACACCCGTCGGGGCGGCCGGCGGCACGTACCTGTCGGACCTGTCCTTCGACACCCCGTCGATGGGCACCCCGCACTCCCACCCCCGCCCCACGGTGAACGTCGACTCGATGTCGGCGGAGGAGGGTTCGGGTCCGTCCACGGCAAAGGTCGCGGTCTACCTGTCCCGGCCGAGCACGGTCCCGGTCACGACCTACCTGACCGTGCTGGGCGCCACGACCGGCGCGCTGGGCCCGGTGATGTCCCAGGTCACCTTCCATCCGGGCAGCACCTGTGTGGCGGTGCCGTTCCCGATCACCGGCGACACCCTCCCCGGCGCCGCCCCGAGCACCGCCTTCAAGACGGCGGTCTCCGTCTCGACCAACGCGGTCCTCGGCGCGAACGACTTCGCGACGATCACCATCCGCGAGGACGACGGCACGACCGGCACGACTCCGCCGACCCCTCCGGTGGGCCCGCAGGGTGACGTCTGCGCCCCCCACCGCATCCCGACCCATCACTGAGCCACTGACCCACTGACCTTCTGCCCCTACGACACCGACGCCGCCCCACCCACCCGGCGGGGCGGCGTCGCGTCATTCCTTGGTCGCGCCGGCCAGCATGCCGGAGACCAGGGTGCGCTGGGAGAAGAGGGAGAGGACGAGCGCGGAGAACGACGACGGTGATCGCCAACGAGAGTTCGGGGATGGTGATGTTCAGGCCCGCGCTGGCGACCGGGTTGAAGGAGGGGTGGAGGAGGCGGACTGGAGAAGGTCACCCCGCCACCTCCGACGAGACCGGCAGTTGGGCCGACGCCCGCTCCACCGGCGTGGCGAGCGTGGTGGGCTCCCATCCCGTCCACCGTCGCCCCAGGCGGAGCCGAGCAGACGCGGCCCATCGCTTCCAGGAAGCTAGGTCAGGGCTCGTGTTGACCACGTCTTCGCACGCATAAAGAGCTGGAAGATCCTTCGTGACTGCCGCCTCAAGGCGACGGCGTCCCGCGTGACGCCGACGCACCTGGTGCTCTTCTTTACCGTCCAGCGGTCGCCCCTGGTGCACGGCGACCATGTTCGTCTTCTGCAGGCCGCGTTCGACCACCCACTCAGGCGGAGGCAGCCGCATCTCGTCGCCGCGGCGGCGCTCCGCCCCCGCCGCTCCTCGATCGCGATCCAGCCGTCGATCTGCGCCAGAGAAGCCGTCGCCTGCTGGACGACGACGCGCCGCGCAAACCGCAGCAGCTCAAGACGGGACGGGGAATCGTGCACGCATTCGAATATATGGCGGTGCGCACCGCCGAGGTATACGGACAAGAACCATCTTCTAGACCAACAACCCAAACCGCCGCTGAGGATCAGCGGTGCCGTGGCCAGGTTCCGGCGAGGGATCGAGGGGCCGAGGTGTCCTGTTCGTTCGGGCCGGAGTGGCACGACGGTGGATTGGTTCCGTTAAAGGTAATATAAGTGGTAAGAGTGGATTGACTCTATTGTCTTGAATGACTCAAGACTCTAGGGTGAATGGAAACAAGCCGAACGGCCCAAGGTGGCCCGGGGGGCAAGACGCCTCCGAGATCACGACCTCGCGACTTTGAGCGGCTTCGAAGCCGGTGCGGAGAGGCCGTCGGGCTCGTAACTCACCCAGAAGAGGAACGATGGCCAAGTTTCGAGCAAGCTCGGGTCTTGTGCATCAGGGCGCCCATCGGGCCGGGACAGCAGGCAAGGATCGAGATGTGCACGACCCCATGGCTCGAGCCGCGGCGCGCTTGCGCGAGACGCAGCTTCGGGTGACCGTGCAGCGCATGGCGGTGCTCACCGCCATCGAGGAATTGGGCGGCCACCCCGATGCCGAGGCCGTACGGGGTCGGGCGCAAGAGGTCACAGGCGGGCTGTCCCTGCAGGCCACCTACAACGTCTTGCGCGTTCTCACGGATGTCGGCCTGGTCCGCTGTACGCAGATCACCGGCCAGCAGGCCCGGTACGAGGCCGAGCGGCACAACAATCATCACCACTTCGTGTGCCGGCTTTGTGCCGACATCATCGATGTGGATTGCGTTATCGGCGAGGCTCCGTGTCTTGTGGCCGACCTGCCCGAGTCCTATCGGGTGGACGAGGCTGCGGTGACCTTCTGGGGCGCGTGCCCGCGCTGCGCCCCCGCCGAGCACGGCTGATCGTCTCGCGACACGGCGCCCATCCAGCCTCGCGACGTTCAGCCTCAGAGATTGCCCCTGCGTATAGGACCATCACCGTGATTGCCCGCACCCCTTCAGAACTGGAGAATTTGGCGAGCGACACTGGCACGGACATGTTCCGCACTGCCGAGAATCTCGCCGAGGCCGCAGTGCCCGAGCTGGGCGACATCGTCACCGTGGAGCTGCTGGAGCTGACCCTGCGTGGCGAGGTGCCCCCACCCGGTGCCCTTTGCGGAAGTACGCCGTTGCGGCGCGCCGCCTTCCGGTCTCTGCGGGGAGCCAGTGGCGCCCGGCCCGCCTATGCGGTCGGGGACATGATCCCGAACCCGCCGACGACCCCCTACCGGCAAACCCTTGCCCATCTGCGCCCACGTCTCATCCGCGAGCTGAACGACGACAGCCTATGGCTCACCCGCGATTCAGCGCGCGCCCGCGTGATGCGGGAGGCGCGGGTGAACTCCCTCATGGTGGTGCCCCTCGTTGTGCAAGGCGCCGTCCTCGGCCTGGTTGCCTTGTATCGACAGGCCGACTCGGCTCCCTACGACGCGGGCGACCTTCAAGCGGCCGCCACCTTCGCGGAACGTGCTGCGTTGTGTATCGACCTCGTCCGACGCCGCATCCAAGAGCGGGCCCGCGCCCGGCTCCTGCAACGAGCCCTGCTTCCTGAGGCGCTTCCATCCCTCAGCGCACTTGAGGCTGCCCGTAGCCACGTCCCGGTGGAAGGCTCCGGCGGCGAGTGGCTCGACATCATCCCTCTGTCCGGCGCGCGGGTGGCTCTGGTGGTAGGCGCAACGGAAGGGGAGGGCGCCGACACCGCGCTGGGCATGAGCCAGCTGAGAGCCATGATCCTCACGCTCGCCCTGCAAGACCTGGCGCCCGACGAAATACTCTCGTGCCTGGACGAGGTGGTGAGCCGCCTGGACCGAGAACACGAGGCTCACCTTCAGCACCCCTTCGGCCTGAAGTACGTCGGTTCCAGCTGCATATGCGTGGTCTACGACCCCGTCACCGCGCACTGCTCCCTGTCCCGGGCGGGCGATGCCGACCTCGTGGTCGTCCACCCGGACGGCACCGTCAACTCCCCCGTCCTGGCCTCCCATCCACCACTGGGCGCCGGTGGCCAGCCCTTCGAGGCCACCGAGATCGACGTACACTCGGGCAGCATCCTGCTCTTGAACAGCGGCGGTGATAACGCCCCGCTTTCCGATGCACAGACGACGGCAGAACGTCTCCACGAGGTGTTGAGCCGATCCGGACCAGATGCACAGGAGATCCTTGAGGCTGTCCGTTGGGACGTGTCTCCCGGACACGAGCCAGCTGTGCTGGTGACCCGCACTCGCGCGTTCGACACCGACAACGTAGCGACCCGGAGCCTGCCGCCTCACGCCGCCGCTGTCGCCGCCGCCCGCAGGTGGACCGGCCGGCAGTTGGCGAGGTGGATGCTCAACGAACTCGCCTACCCCACCGCCTTGATCGTCAGCGAACTCGTGACCAACGCCATTCGCTACTCCACGGGGCCGGTGGAACTCCGCCTGATCAATGACGACCGCACACTCATCTGCGAGGTCTCCGACACCAGCAGCACGGCTCCCCATCTCCGAGAGCCAGAGCGCTGCGATGAGAGCGGCCGCGGCCTGTTCATCGTGGCGCACCTCGCACAGCATCAGGGGACTCGCTACACCGCTTCCGGCAAGACCGTCTGGACTGAACAAGACCTTCCGACATGAGCCGCCATCCCGAAAGCCGCCACCCCCTTCAAGAGCCCGTCGGCCGCCGGCCGCAGCGGGCGTCGAAGTCGGGCCCACCGCGGCACGACATGTACTCGCTCCACGGACACGCGCATGTACATCCCATTCCCGTCCCAGGAGCCCAGGCATGAGTGCGCGGCTCAAGGAGCCCACGGCATCCCGGAGGATCCCCCTTCGGCCCCTGCGGCAGCGCATCGGCCCGAACCGGCACCTCCGGCGGATTCGGCAAGTGGACCAGCCGTTCGAGTGGATCCGCCTTGCCCCACTGCTGTTGATAGCGCTGACCGTGGTGGCGGATACCCTCACGCCCCACCTGCAGTTCAACCGATTGCTGGGGGCGGCGCCGGCATTGGCCGCCGCCACCTGGCCACTGGCCGGCACGCTGATCATCGGACTGCTGGCCATCGTCGCCGCCATCGGGCTCGCGGCCACCTACAACCACGACCTGGGCGGGACATCCAGCCTGTTCACGGTGCTGGCGATCACGGCCATCACCCTGGCCGCCGCCTACGCCAGCCGGGTACGCCAGCACCGGGAGCGCACCCTCGCCGACGTCCGCACCGTAGCGGAGACCGCGCAGCAGGTGCTGCTACGTCCGCTACCGCCCCACCTCGGGCACGTCGACATCGAACTCCTCTACCAGGCCGCTGCCCCGCACGCCCGGATCGGCGGAGACTTCTACGAAGCACGCCAGACCCAGCACGGGGTGCGACTGATCATCGGCGACGTGCGCGGCAAGGGACTTCCAGCCGTCGAGGCCGCCTCCGTGGTGCTCAGCTCGTTCCGGGTGAACGTGCGCGACGCACCCGATCTGGCGGACCTGGCAGCCCGGCTGGAGACCAGCATGAACGAATACTGCGAGGACCTTCCCAGTGAGGACGCGATGGAGTGCTTCGTCACCACCCTGCTGGTCGAGATCCCCGCTGGGCAGTCCATCGCGCGCCTGGTCACCTGTGGGCACCCCCCTCCGCTGCTGCTGCACGACGGAGAAGTGCGCGAGGTGGAACCCAGCGCGCCGTCACCGCCCGTCAACATGGCTGCCCTGCTCGGCGCCCAGTACCAGATCGACGTCGTCCCCTTCACCGTTGGCGATCGGCTGCTGCTCTACACCGACGGCGTCAGTGAGAGTCGCGACCTCACCGGGACCTTCTATCCCCTCAGCCAGCGCATCCGCCGATGGTCCTTGGCGACTCCCCGCCAGCTCCTCGCCCACCTCCACCAAGACTTGAGCGCCTACGTCTCAGGCGCCCTCGACGACGACCTCACGGCCCTGGTCGCCCATCGTGCCGCACCGGACACCTGAGGCTCGCGAGCTGCGAGGACGGTGGCGAACCTGGAGTGCGGGCGCCGAAGGCCATCCAGGACATGGTGGCCGCGCGACCCAGCGTGGGCAGTCCACTCGTGCACGTATCGGAGCAGAAGGCCGGAACCGGGCCCGGCCTGGGCGGTCGTGACCAGATGAGGCCGCGCGTTCACCGTTTCCTTTGGTAGATCAGGGCTTCAGACCCCCGGCGGGGCGTAGTTGTACAGTCGTCGCTGATCAGCGCGCCGCGAGGGGCGGTTGTGTGGGGCTTGGAGGGGTGCGCACAGATGTGGTCCATCGTCGACGACGCCGAGCGAGCTCAGTGGAGCTTTGTACCGTTCGAGGCGGTCGGACCGCTTCGGTTCGGCATGGGCATTGAGGAAGTGGCCAAAGTGATGGATGCACAAGGCTTCGTCAGCTCTTATTCCTACATGGGCCGGCCGCACGGTGCTCTGGCGCAGGATGCCTGCTTTCAATCCAAGGATGCACCGCTGTACCTGGGCGAGGAGGCCGTCACGGCCTACTGCACGAAGTCTGGTGCACTGGCCGCTGTCGCAGTTGACGCCTTGCGTGGTCCGCAAGTCTCTCTCGACGGGATCCGCCTGATCGGCCGGGTGCCGTCTGAACTTTCGGAACGGCTCCATGGATATGCGGAGGACCGTGGCATGGCGGACACGTGCTTCGTCGATGGCGATGCAATATCGGAAGAGCTCGGACTGCTGGTACGGGCCCAGAGAGCCGGCGACATCCTCCTGTCGAGGGTCTTCTTCGTCGCCTACTTCCAGGATTGGGCCAACACAGTGCACGACTGCGTTCCGGCCGATGAGTGGAACATTCGGTGATGTCGAACCAGTAACTGATCGTTTCAGAATGCCATCCTGCGGAGATGCAGGCGGCCTCATGGAACAATCCCATCAGCCACGGGCTCAGGGGGGATGACGCCGTATGGAGCGTGTTGGGGCTGCACGGGACCTTGTACTCGGCTACGTCCACGATCTAAACGCGATCAACGAGGCCATGAGGGTGGCGATTCCCTCGCTGGAGCGACTGGCAGATTTCCTCGGCCTGGCCCGTTCGCGCCGGATCAGCCGGAGTGGCCACGTCGGCACCTACTCCTACTCGGTTCATGGGGCAGGGTGCCGCTTCGAGTGCGACAACGGCGCTGAAGTCGATGTGGACTTCGCAGCCGACGGGAGCGAAGTCTTCGACCTTTGGCGGCTGCGCTGGTACGGGCAGAGCCTGCCGGAGCCTCTTGACGTCACGGATCAGGACCTGCAGGCCGCAGTGCGGTCCCTGCAACCGCTTCTGACCGAGGTGCAGCCGGGGTGGTTCAGCGTGGCCAACTGATCGCTTCAGGATGAGGTTCGCAGGCGGCGCAGGCATATGAGGCTGCAGGCCAGTTCGAGCAGGCCCTGATGGAGATCGGCCCGTCGCTCGTAGCGGGTGCGGAGCCGTTTGAACTGGTGCAGCCAGGCGAAGGCTCGCTCGACGACCCAGCGCACCTTGCCCAGCCCGGAACCGTGGCCGACGCCGCGTCGCGCGATCAACGGCTTGATGCCCCGCTTCCACAGCAGGCGGCGATACTTGTCAAAGTCGTAGCCCCGGTCCGCATACAGGCGCCGGGGCTTGCGGCGGGGACGTCCCCGGAGACCCCGGATCGACGGAACGGCGTCCAGTAGCGGCAGGAGCTGGGTGACGTCGTGCCGATTGCCGCCGGTGAGCGTGACGGCGAGCGGGGTTCCGTGACGGTCGACAATCAGGTGGTGCTTGGATCCGGGGCGGGCACGGTCGACGGGCGAAGGGCCGACATGATCCCCCCTTTGAGAGCCCGGACGTGCGACCCGTCCACGGCGCAGTCGTCCAAGTCCAGCAGACGGGCGCGGCGCAGCTCGGTCAGCAAGGCAGCATGCAGGCGCGGCCACACGCCGGCCTCGGTCCAGTCCCGCAGCCGCCGCCAGGCCGTCACACCGGAACAGCCCACCGTCTCCGCGGGAACATCACGCCACGCGATACCCGTTCGCAGCACGAACAGGACTCCGGCGAGGGCCACTCGGTCAGGAACACGCAACCGCCCGGGATAGCGACGGCGCCGCTCAGGAGCGGACGGCAGCAGCGGGGCCACCCGCTCCCACAGGTCGTCCGGAACAAGATCAGCACGCACCCCAGACACCCTGCCGACCAAGATCGTCGAGCACAAGACCCGCAGCTCAACTCATTCTGAAACGATCAGTAAGTGGGTTGAAGTCCGTGGGTGCGACGGACCCGGTGACCGTCAATTGATGGTGGCCTCAGTGAACAGGCCTGGCGGATCACTGAATACCGGGGTCGGCTGGAAGTCGGCATGTGCGGCCATGGGGTTGCCGAGAGCCACAAGCGCACCCGTCATACCGATGACTCACCTCGCGGTTTCGGTTTGGGCGGAGTCAACCGATAGCCTTCACGCAGAAAGTGAGCCCTTTCAGGCGAACTCAGGGCGCGCAAGACGAAGGTGAAGGCACCTACTGCGTCCATTCAGGGACTCTGGGTAGTTGCCCTTGAATGGTGGAGGGCTGACTTCGGTGGGGTTGATGCCTCGTCACCGGATGTCGGGTGTGGAGGCTGCTTGCCGGAGGACTGGCGATCCCCGGAGTGCGCCTCGGGTGGGGTGGCGACGGTCTTGTGGTCCCTGGAGCGTCAGCCGGTTTCCTCGGCCGTGCCGCATCAGTGATGGGGCGTCAGATGGTGAATTCCTGGGTGCCGAGTACGCCGAGGAAGGCGAAGCTCTCCGCGGTGGTGGACCCGGGTTGCGGGCGAAAGATCACCATCCGGTGGCCCGTGGTGTTGCTGAGGACGACGTCGCACTGCACGTCCAGCGAGCCGGCGTCCGGGTGGTTCAGTTGTTTGCGGGTGGACTGGAGCGCCTCGACGGCCATCTCGTTCCAGTAGTGGGTGAACTCCTCGCTGTCGCGCAGCAGGTCACCCACCAGGCGCGCGGCCGAGGCGTCCTCGCCGCGCCGTCCGATGCTCGCCCGGAGGTCGGCCACGTAGCCGCGGCCGATCGCCTCGTGTTCCTCGGGGACGTTGAGCGCTCGGGAGGCGGGGTCGGTGAACCATCGCCAGGTGACGTTCCCGTCCCTGTCGTTGCCCGCCTCCCAGGAGCCGACCAGGGCCCGGCTGAGCCGGTTCTGCGCCAGCATGGTGTTGAGGTCGTCGGTGACGTGTGCGGGCACTGTGGTCAAGGAGTCCAGCAGGAACATCATCGCCGGATCGACGTAGCCGCTTCCCGCGCCGCGTGCCGGCGGTGCGTACCCGGCAAGTCGGTACAGGTGGTCCCGTTCGTCCACCGACAGGCGCAGTGCCCGGGCGAGGGAGCCCACCATCGACTCGGAGGGGTGCGCGTTGCGCCCCTGCTCCAGGCGCTCGTAGTAATCCGTCGAGACGTCGGCCAGCAGCGCGACCTCAGTCCGCCGAAGACCCCTGGCGCGGCGCCGGCCACCGGCGACGAGCCCGACGTCGGCCGGCAGGAGCGCCTCCCGCCGGGCCCGCAGGAAGCGGCCCAGTTCACCCTGGTTCATCGGATCGTCACTCCTGGACGGCCTGCATGGCCTGCGGGACGTAGCGTGCGCCGGCCACCTCGTCGGCCGGGATGGCCTCGTTGAGCAAAGCCAGCGTAGCGTCGTCCAGGACGATCGATGCGGCAGCGGCGTTCTCCTCAAGGTAGGGGCGCCGCTTGGTGCCGGGGATTGCGGTGGCGCCCTGGGCGAGCACCCAGGCCAGGGCCAGCTGTCCGGGGGTGACACCGGCCTTTTCGGCAATGGCGCGGACGCGGTCGGCCAGGACGAGGTTGTGGTTGAAGTGCTCCTCGCTGAAGCGGGGAGCGGTGCGGCGGAAATCGTCCGCAGGCAGGTCGGCCACCGAGCGCAGGGTGCCGGTCAGCATCCCGCGGCCCAGAGGCGAGTACCCGACGAAGCCGATGCCCAGCTCGCGCACCGTATCGAGCACACCGTTGGTCTCCACGGTCCGGGTGAACAGCGAGTACTCGGTCTGCACCGCGGAGAGCGGGGCCGCGGCGTGGGCCGCGCGGATGGTCTCGGCGGACGCCTCGCTGATGCCCAGGTAGCGCACCTTGCCCTCGGCAACGAGCTCGCCCAGGGCGCCGAAGGTCTCCGCCGCGGGCACGTTGGGGTCGACGCGGTGCTGGTAGTAAAGGTCGATGCGGTCCGTGCCGAGCCTGCGCAGCGACCCCTCCAACGAACGCCGGATGTAGTCGGGCCTGCCGTTGGGTCCGCCGACGATGTTCCCGTCGTCGTCCAGGGTGACCCCGCCGAACTTCGTGGCCAGCACGATCTGGTCCCGGTGCGGCGCCAGGGCACGCCCGACCAGTTCCTCACCGGTGAAGGGACCGTAGAAGTCCGAGGTGTCGAACAGTGTGACGCCGAGTTCGACCGCCCGGTGCAGGGTCTTCGTCGACTCCTCGTCGTCCCGAGTGCCGTACATCGCCGTCATGCCCATGGTGCCCAGACCCTCGACCGAGGTCACCAGGCCCTGGTTGCCGACCGCGTGCTTGTTCATGCTCATGTAGTTCTCCTGCCGTGATCGGCCGACGTCGTTCGGCGGCCTTGAGAAGAGGATCTGCCAGTTCTGCGTGCGTTCCCTCGTCCTGCCAGGACGACCCTGCAGACACCTCACGCACCGTCTGCCGGACCGGCCGTGCCGGGCGACGCAAACCCGCTCACGCTCTGCTGTTCCACCACATCCGCGAACACCTCCTTGCACGTCGCGTGGAAGTGTGGCGGTGCTCGCGCCGGAGGAGAAGCGACAGCCGTCCGAGGGCGTTCCCTGGTACCGGGCTCACCGCCCGGTGAGCGCCGCGGGGCTGGTCAGTGGTGGCTGTTGGGGACGAGAAGGTCGCCCAGGCCGGAGTTGGCGAGGAATTCGGCGCGGATACGGTCTCCGAGGGCCCAGACGACCTCGCTGCCGTCGTGGCTAGGGTCGATGTGGACCCGCCAGGGGCGGGCACCTGGGGGTGCGGCGACGGCCTTGACGATGGCGTCGGCGACTTCCTGGACGGAGGCGTCCTTGGGGAAGAACGAGGCCAGGCGGTCGGGAACGGTTCGGATGGCCTCACCGTAGAGGCCCTCGTAGTCGGCCGCGCGTTCGGTGTCGGCGGGCGTAGCAGCGTGGGCGAAGTGGTTGATGCCCGACGGGTAGGCGCCGGGCACCACGATCGTGGTGTCGATCCCTAAACGGATCAGCTCGGCCCGTCGGTGGGCCCGAGGAAGGTGTGGGCGCCGAAGCCGGCGTTGTTGACCAAGATGTCGAAGCTCTCCGGGTTCCATTCCTCCCGCAGTGTCGAACGCAGGGTGGCGTGAAGTCGGCGAAGGCGGTGATCTCGGTGGTGTCGAGCCGCAGAGCCCTCGCGTGACGGCCGCGGGCGGCCACGGCTTCTACGACCTCCCTCGCCTCCTTCTCGTGGGAGCGGTATGTGAAGACCACATCGACGCCGTCGTCCGCGAGGGCCTCGACGATCGAGCGGCCCAGACCGCGGTTCCCGCCGGTGACGGGAGCGAGCTGGATCTCTCACGGGTTGGGAGTCCTCGGCACCGTGTGGGTTATCGGCCGGCCCCGGAGTTCTTGATCGCGAAGGCCAGGGCGTCGTTGAGCGAGGTGCTTCCGTGGCGGACGTCCGCTCCGGCCGGCGGCTCGACGAGCCCCTTGTTGTGGGCGTCGAAGAATTCCGCGTTCAGCTTGGCGAACGCCGGTGCCGCACCTGCCGCAGTTACGGTGGGTTCCCACTCCTCGCGCGGGAGCTCCAGGGGGGTGATGTCGGTGCCGGTGGCCGCGGCCAGCGCGGCGGCGACCTCCCGCGCGGTGTAGCGGCGCGGCCCCTCCACATGGACGACTCGCGGCGATCCGGCCTGCGGCGAAGCTGAGAGCAGGATGTCGGCGGTGATCGCGCCGACATCCGCGGCGTGGACCATCGGCAACGGCCTGTCCAGCGGCTGGTGCGGGCTCGCGAGCGTCCCCGTCTTCAGCGCCACCGGCACCTGGCGTGCCCAGTTGTGCATGTGCTCGGCCGAACGCACGAACGTCAGCGGGTTCGGCAGCTCGCTCAGGCGCACCTCGATCTGATGGAAGAGGGCCGGGATGCCGGTGCCGGAGGGGGTCTGGGCTCCGTAGTCCGAGATGACCAGGATCGGGAGCGAGGGGAAGGCAGACAGGCCCTGGACCAGCGACTCGGCGAGGGCCGCTGTCACCCCGTCCGGGTCCTTCGCGACCGGGGACAAGGGGAAGATCACCTGCACGCTGTCACATCCCTCGACGGCGGCGGCGATGGCTTGGGGATCGAGCAGATCGGCCCGCACCACGGCGGCCGCTCCCTCGATCCGCGTGTCAGCGGGCGTTCGCCACACCACCGCCCGCACAGTCGCGCCCGACTCGCCGAGGCGACGGACGGTGGCAGACCCGATGTGACCCGTGGCTCCGAAAACCGTGATGGTATTCATGCTTGTACGGTAAGCAGAAGCAGATCATCCGTCAATGAGACAGTCTATGGATGCAGCCCATAGTGGCGGCATGCCGGGCGTGCGCGGCTTTGATGAGATGAGGGCGTCGCGCGCGGCGCCACACGCAGGCCCAGACTCACTGGGGTGTCCGTATCGACCCTGCCTGCACGGCGCCCCGCCGCCCGTTGCGGCAGTCGCCCTTCGCGGCACCCGGGGTCGAGCTCCCTGGCGGGCGTCAACTCCCGCGTCGGCGGCACATCCCGCGCGAGTGCTTCAGCCGTTCCGGCGACGGGGATACCTGGATAGTAAGGACCGTCAGATCATCTACATCAGAGATAATCTCAAGCAGCGGTAGACTCGCTGCATGCCAGATTCAGATCGCGCAGATTTGGGTGCGCTGTTCGCCTGGGTCACTGACCGATTGGTTGAGGCGGAGGCGCCACTGCTGGCCGCAAACGAGCTGACGATGTGGGAATACATCGTCCTCGACCGACTCTCCCGCGGCGCCGCGCCGAACCAGTTGACGCTGGCGCGTGAGATCAAGCACGACAAGACGCGACTGATCACGCTGCTCGACCGGCTCCAGAAGCGTGAGCTGATCGTCCGGAAGCGCGACGCGGCGGACCGCCGGTCCCAGACGGTCTCGATCACCGACCAGGGCCGCGTACTCCACGCGACAACTCAGGCGGCGATCCGTGAGATGGAGGACGAATTCCTCTCCGTCCTCGCCCCGGCCGAGCGGCAGTCGCTGCTTGCAATTCTGCCCAGACTCGTTCCCGAAAAGGGCCTCTGACCCCCTCATCGGCGTCTGCCATCCGGATGCTGGGGATGAAGGAGGACAGTGGCCCCTCGGACGGACGCCGGCATGCACGCCGATTGGCAGGCATTTCTTCGTCTCCTGCTCGTCGACAGCGACGGAGGACTCAACCTCCGCAACAGCGAACTCCATGATCTGTCTGACACGGAGACGGCCCCTCAGACGGTGGCACTTGTGCTCCTGGCCGCGCTGTATGTGACAGCACACGCTCACCAGGCGGCTGCACCTGCCTCCGGGATCTGAAAGGAGCAGTGGCGAGGCTGATGCTGTGGACGGCAACGCTTCAGGCCAGTGCAGCGAGTGGAAGTCGGCAGCGCCACCATGTTCCGGGCCACTGCGGCCCAGCCGGTCCCAGGCCGCGTCGTGGGCGGGACTGGCTGGGCGGTGGCATCAGCTCCGCTGAGCGTGCTTGTTCTTCCAGTCGACGAGTTTGGCGCGGACCATCTGCGCGTGTCCGAGGCTCCCCTTGAAGGCTCCGGCCCGCAGGAGCGGCCAGTCGTCGGTCAGTTCCTTTCCGATGGAGCCGGCCAGGCCGTCGTCATCCCACCCCCAGGTGGACCCGACCTCGCGATGCCGCTCCGAGATTGGTGTGATTCAGAGGTGTTTGCGATGTCGTTGTCGCAGTACTCGTCGTCGCGTCACTGATGGATGAGAGTTGGCGTGGTGTTGGGAGAGGCATTTCCAGCGCCGTTCGAAGTCGGCGATGTGCTCGCTGATGTCGTGGATGGTGAGGGGCCTGTTGTACTGGCCGGTGATCTCGCGGGCTGCGCAGTCGTGGGCGATGGCGTCCAATGCCGGTGTGCTGCTGACTTCACGGTATTTTGCCCAGACGGTGTAGATCCGGAAGGGGAGCGAGTAGCGGCGCAGGGTGGACGGGCTGACGGGTTTTCCGCTTCGACTGTGCAGGCCCCTCTCGGCGAGATAGGCGGACAGCTTCTGGCCGGTGGGTTCGTCGCCGTGCTGCGTCCGGTACTCCTGCCACGCGAGGTAGTAGCGGTCGACGAGGGTGAGGCGCCCTCCTTCAGCCGACGTGTGCGGTGAAAGGTCGTCGATCGTGGCCTTCACCTGTGGGGGACGCTTTTCCTGGTTGGCGTGTGCGCCGGGAGCGGCAGGGATGGGCACCGGGCGTTCCTCGGCGGCGCCGTACTTGTGCAGTGCCTGCACGGCAGGGTCGGTGGTGGCCTGCGCGGTCGACGAAGCTATGCCGGTGTTCGCTACGCGTTCCTCGGAATCCGCAACGAGCGTCTCGTTCTTGTCCGCTACAGGTGGTGCGTTTGCAGCCGCGTTGTGGCCTTGCTCGTACGCGGCGTCAGCTAGACCGAGTTGATGGGGGTGGCTATGAGTATGAGCGCTGTAGCCGCCGGCAAACTCCTCGGCCTCCTCCTCGTGTATTTGCCCCGAGATTGATAGGTCATCAGGCACACGAGTTGAGACGGACGTTGACTGCAGGTCGTCACTACGTGACTGTGCCCCAGCTTGCGAGGATCCGGTGCCAGCCGCCTCAGGTCCCCCCCGTTGTTTTGGCGCGAGGGTGTGGACCGGTGGTGCAGTGTCTGGCACTGACGCGGGCGTGATACCTGCTGCCGCCAGGCTTGCTGGGGTGGTGTCCATCAGTGGGACGCCGTACTTCGCCAGCCGAAGCGGCGTGAGCGACTCCACCGGTGCCTTGCGGCGCCAGGCGCGGCCGAAGCGGGAGCGCAGGCGGGCCTGGTAGACGAGACGTTCCTGTTCCAGCTTGATGACCTGGTCGTAGGAGCGGAGCTCCCACAGTTTCATCCGGCGCCAGAGCAGGAGGGTGGGTATGGGGGAGAGCAGCCAGCGGGTCAGGCGGACGCCCTCCATGTGCTTGTCCGCCGTGATGTCCGCGATCCGGCCGATCGCGTGGCGGGCCGCCTCGACGGCGACCACGAACAGCACGGGGATCACCGCGTGCATGCCCACGCCCAGCGGGTCCGGCCAGGCCGCCGCGCCGTTGAACGCGATCGTCGCCGCCGTCAGCAGCCACGCCGTCTGGCGCAGGAGCGGGAAGGGGATGCGGATCCAGGTCAGCAGCAGGTCCAGGGCCAGCAGGACGCAGATGCCCGCGTCGATACCGATCGGGAAGACGTAGGCGAAGTTCCCGAAGCCCTTCTTGATGGCCAGCTCGCGTACGGCCGCGTAGGAGCCCGCGAAGCCGATCCCGGCGATGATGACGGCCCCTGACACGACCACGGCGATCAGCAGGCGCTGCACGCCGGTGAGCCCAGGGAGCGCCAACGGTGAGGCCGATGACGTCGTGCCCTTTCCTTGCTGGGACGTACTGCCCTGCGCCGCATTCCCGGTATCTGGCCCGTTGCGCCGGGGCAGGGTGGAGCGTGTCGGCTCGATGGGGGTCATGGCGTCTCGGCCTCAACGTGCGGTGTGTGCGTGTGTTTGCCGAGGAGTTCATTGATGAGTTGCTCGGTCTCGATCTCGAGCGAGACATCCAGTGCCCGGTTGACCTGCTGCACGCGAGCGATGGCGGTGTGCAGCCCTGAGCGATTCCCACATGCAGCTTCGATCCGCATCCAGTCCCTGTACAACAGCTCTGCCGTGTCGTCGGCGTCGAGGCCGGTCGCGACTGCCCGGCGCGCAGCATTGAGGTCGTGGTCGGGGCCTGACGGGATGCGGCGGGTGGCCACGGTGTGCGCGACGTCGATGATCCGTGTGGTCATTTCCTGTTGGCAGGGCTCGGCCCAGGGCAGTGGTCGGCCCCCGAACGGCTTGCCCCGCACCAACGTCAGGGCTTTCTCCAAGTCGCTCAGGCCGGACGGGCCCAGTGGCAGGGCGTGTTCGGCGAGCTGGAGGAAGCGGCTCCAGTCGCATCGGACACTGGCAGCGAGCTGGTAGGGGTCCTCGCCCGCCTTGCGGCGCGGTACGTAGGGGTCGCCGGCCGGGTCGTTGCCCAGGGAGCTGCGCAGGCCCTGCATTCGTGCGTTGAGGGTGCTCGTTGACCAGGGCCTGACGGGATCCATGTCGGCACACAGGACATCCGCGCTCCGGCCGGGCCGGAAATACAGCAGGGCAGCGAGTTGGGCCATCCTCGGTCCGTGGCCAGTGTTGTGAACGCCTGTCACCTCGACCGGCCCCAGGACCCGGATTTCCGGGGCGTGCAGATCGTGCTCCTCGCACTCTTCAGCCCCCTGTGTCCCGGGCTCCTCGAGGGCGGTTGCCTGTCCCCAAGCCTGCGCAGGTTGCGCCGTTTGGGGGGAGTCTGCGTCAGCTGACGCTGGGGCCGAAGACACCGTCGTGTCGGTGACGGCGGTCCCTTCCTCGTTGTGGTGGGTCGAGGGCGTGGAGGGGGAGAGGAGACGGAGTCCTGACGGATGGGCGCTGGCGGCGAGCAGAGCGGGGAAGACCTCGCCGCTCACGTTCGCTGCCGTCGACGGGACCGAGGCAGCGGCGGGCACGATGAACTCCTCCGGCGATTCATGCGCGGGCTGCCGTGTGCTGTCGAGCTCGTCGGGGACGTCCTGCCAGGGCCCCTCGGCCGGGTGGGGCGGCTGCCCGGATACTTTCAGCGCTGTGGTGATCTGCTGGTAGGCCGCGTGTTCCAGGCGCTGCACCGTGATGTCGGTGCCGGTGTAGTCGAGGGTTTGCAGGCCATTGAGGGAAGCGTTGAGGACTTCCGCCTCGGGGAAGTGCACGGCTGCCGTGCTTGCCGGGGCGATCAGCGTGACGGGCACCGTCCCTGCCCGGTCGATGACGTCGGCGAACCGCCAGGCCGTGTCCTCGTCCAGGGAGGCCGCGCACAGCAGCAGATACGGCTGATGCTGGGTTTGAGGCATCTGGCGTGCTTCCAGCAGGCGTTCGCTCAGATCGCGCAGTGCGTGCGCGGCCTGGCGCATGTGGGCGATCCGCGCGGTCGGTAGCAACTGAGGCAAATCTTCGCCGAATCCTACGGTGATGATCTCGACTTCGGCCGCCCACGGACTCATCCCGAGCTCCAGGGCGAGCGAGGTGCACACTTCGGTGATGTGGACCGGGTTGCCGTCCAGCAGCAGGGCGGGCAGTTGGGCGAGGTTGAGTAGTAGAAGATCGCCCACCTCGGTGCTGCCGATCGTGACCAGCCCCGGATAGGGCGCCGGCACCTCGCGGGCCTCTTCCTCGTCCAGGAGGGCAGTGTCAGTGGGCAGGGCCCACCAGCCGCCCTGTCCTGTGGTGAAGGGCGGCACCGGATCCTGGGCCAGGTCCTCGGGGAGCACCTCGATCGTGCGGGTACCGACCCGGGCGGCCCGTAGCGGCGGCAGGGCCGCGGTGTCCTTCTGCTGGGCCATGTGGTGGGCCAGGGTCCGCAGCGCCACGTCGAGGTGTGCAGCGCCGCTTGGCTGGGCGGCCGCGGCCAGCTGGGCCTCGGCTGTGGAGGTTTCGGGTGCGATGGCGATCTTCTCGCCGGGCTGGCGGCGGTGGCGCTGCAGTGTCCTGCGCAGGGCGAGGGCGCCGGTGATGGCGGCTGCCAGCAGCGCGCCGGCGCCGAGCACGATGCGCAAGTTCAGCGGGCTGCTGCCGGTCGGGGCCGTCGCCGGGGTCTCGAGCCCGGGGCTGGCGGGGGAGGAGGCCGTGGAGCCGGTCGAGGCCGACGCCGACACCGGTGGAGATGCGGCAGACGGCGAGGCGGTGGTGCTGGGTTCAGGTGTGGAGGACGTTGCTGCGGACGGAGAGAATTGATCCCGCCCGGGCTGCTCGGCAGGCCGATCGGATGGTGCGCTGGGGGCCGGCGACTCTGGTGCTGGGGGCGTGGGCTGGTGGGGTACGGGTGCCTGTGCATCTCCCGTGCCGTCGTCCGGTTTCTGCTTGCCGTCGGGATTCTGGGTGCCCGGGGGAGTGGTCTCCTGACCGCCAGGCTCTTCACCCAGGTCGCGATCTTGAGGCGGCCGGGCGGAGTGTGCCGCGGGTACCCGGACTTGCTGACCCGCGAAGATCATGTCCGGGTCGGTGATCTTGGGCAGGCCTTGGGGTTGTGGCTCGCCCTGGCTGGCCTCGAACAGCTTCGGCCATGCGTTGCCGTCGCCGAGTTCTTTCTCCGCGATCTTCGATAGGTAGTCGCCGGAGTGGACGGTGACGACGTGCTCATCCCTCTCGTCGGTAGTGGGCGCGCCAGGACCCAGCTGCGTGCGGACTTCTGCTTCGGACGTGCTTGTGTCGGGCATCTGAAGCTGCCAGCCGGGTTGCAGGAAGCTGTTCGCGCGGAAGACTGTGCCGTTGGTCATGGTCCGGCCCTCGTTCAGGTCGGCGATCTCCCGCCACCGCTCGCCGTTGCCCAGCTCCCGCTCGGCGATGGCCCACAGGCTGTCCGCCGGCCGGGTCTCGCGGACGGTGTATGTACGCGAGGTCGGTGTGTTCGCGGAGGACGTTGGTACGGCTTGGTCAACGGCGGGCTGCGCGGTGTGGCCGGGGGTGAGGGCCGCCGCGGCGGCGGGTGCGGCCTGTGCATCGGAGGCCAGGGCCGAGCTGGTGGGCAGCAGCACCAGGATGCTGCCGATCAGCAGGGCCGCGGCGCGCTGCGAGGCACCCATTCCTTGAGGTGCGTGCCACGTCCGGCCCCGCAGTTGTGCAATCAGCTCGCGTACGGCACAGACCGTGAACTGTGCCCATCCGATCCATCCCACCGCGACGAGCAGCAGCAAAAATGCGCCACCTGTGTCCTGCCGGTCCAGCAGGTGGGTGAGGTCCTCGTGGGTGGCAGCCCAAAGGACCGGCGTTGCCCAGACCAGCAGCAGGGGCAGCCCGGCGACGGCGGCGGCCAGGACGGTCAGGCTCAGGACGGCCTTGATGATCCGTGCCAGGGTGCGGTCGGCCGTCGCGGCAGGGGAGTGGGGGGTGGTGTGCATCAGCTTCCTTCTGGGGCGGTGACACCGTGCAGGAGGGTGGCTTTGCCATGGCCGGTCACCGGCAGCGAGCCGATCCCGACCACCGACAGGAACTTCGTGTCGTACGAGCCGGTGACCGTGACGGTCAGGGTCTTGCCGTCTTCGGAGACGCTGACGGTGCCGGTGGCGCCGGCGGAGTTCAGGTAGGTCTGCGCGGCGGCGGCCGCCGCCTGCGGATCGACGACGAGCGCGGTGCCGGTGATGGCGTCCGCGGGGTCGATGGCCTGTCCGCCGGCGCGGGCGGCCTCGCCGGCGATGTAGTCGGCGCGCTCGGTGGCGCGCATCTTGCTGCCGCCGTCCACGGCGAGGCCGATGATGCCGATCAGCGCGAAGACGCACACGGCGACGAACACGGTGATGCCGCCCCGATCATCGCACCGGGTCCGTAGCCTCCGACGCAAGATCATCAGTTGCCTCGCTGCCTGTACTGGTCCACTACGGAGGTTGCCGTCGACGTGAGGGTCTTGGTGCCCGGTACGCCTGGAAGGAGGAGGTCGGACAGATTGACTGTGCAGGTCACGGTGGCGGTGACGGTGCCGACTTGTCCCACCGGCACGCTGAGACCGCCGGTGTTGATGGCGACGGTGGTGGATGCGCACGTGATGCCCTGGTCGTTGAGGGAGTCGGCGGCCGCGGACCGGGCGGCACTCTGGGCGGCCGCCGCGGTGCGGTGGATGGATGCTTCCCGCGCCGCGTCCTGGGCCGCAGAGTCGATTTTTGCGCCGGAGGTGACGATCCTGCCCCCGGCGATCGCCATGCACAAAAACATGATCAGCGCCGGGAGGATGATGGCCGCCTCGATCGCGGCACTGCCGTCATCGCTACGGACCCTGCGGGCCCAACCGGCCACGTTCCGCATGTCATTCACTCCCCGGGTTCACCCAGCGCTCCTGGGGGCCGGACGCCGACTGGCTGACCTGCAGCCCCGGCACTCCGGGGATCATCGACAGGGCCGTGCCGGATACCTGGACCCGCACACGCTGCCCGTTGCTGCTGACAAAGACGCTGTAGCCGCGCAGGCTGTCGCCCGCGGTGCGCTCCAGCACGCCACGCGCCTGGGACTCACCAGCGGCCGGACTCGACTGGTAGGCGCGGGCCGCCGTGAGGCCTTCGCGGGCAGCGGTCAGCGCGATCTGCCGGGCGTAGTACCACATGGATGCCTGGATGACGGCGACCGTGGCGAGCAGCACGAACGGGAAGATGATCGCCATCTGGATGGAGGTGTCCCCGCGGTCGTCCCGCCATCTCTGCCCCTGCCACCAGCCTTTCAGCCGCTCGGGACGATGCATCACAGGCCGTTGAGCTTGCCGTTGTACTTGGAGATCACGACGGCGATGGTCCCCGCGATCAGGACGGCACCGGTGACCGCAGCCACCCAGATGATGACCGTCGTAGTGGAGATGTCACCGCGGTCCGGTCGGCGGCCGGCTTCCTCGAGGCCCTCCTGAACTCTGGTGGTCAACCGGAGGAGGGCACGATTCGCGAGCACCCTGGTGCGGGCTGCGGTGTGCTTCATGTTCCATACCTCTCTTCAATGTTGAACGAGTCTGTGGTGTTCAGACGGTCAGCATGCGGATCACGGCGGGGAAGGCCATCAACAGCATCACCAAGATCGCCAAGAGGGCTCCCGGGGCGGTCATCTTCTCGCTGGCCGCGTTCGCCTCGGCGGCCTGATCGGCCAGCAGTTCGGCGTTCAGCGCCGCGGTGCGGGCCCGCAGCGCCTTGTAGACGGCCGTGCCGTCGGTGGCTGACCCGCGCATGATGTCGGCGACGTCGGTGAGGACGGGCAGGTCGTACTCGGCCGACAGTTCCGCGAGGGCCTGATACGGCGGGATTTTCTCCAGCCGGGCGCGGCGCAGGGCGCTTTGCAGGTAGAGGAAGGGCCATCCCTCACCGACCTCGGCCGCTTTCTCCAGGGCTTCGGCGGGGCCGGCGTCGGCGGCCCGCTTGAGCGCGACCAGGTCGAGGTAGGCGGACAGGGCGTGTGCGAACTCCTCCCGTGCCCGCTTGGCCTGGTCCCGCACGGAGAGATCGGGCGTGATGAACAGCAGGGCCGCGACGACAATCCCGACGCCGGTGGGCACGTAGAAGGGCAGGCTCACGCCGGCGATGATCCACGGGATGGTTGCGATGACCGGGCAGAGCAGCCCCAGCGCGGCGAGCGCGGTCTTCTTGAGCATGAACTGGCCCGGCCCCAGCCCGAGCAGAGCCAGGTTGGTGGTGGGGATCCGGACGCCGGGAAGCCGCTCGAGGCGGGCCTGCAGCCACCGGCCCCACACCTCCTCCCGGTCCAAGTCCGGTTCGGGCATCGTCAAGGAAGCTGGGGCGCTGCGCTTCAGAGCCGGCCCCAACGCGGGCAGCGGCTGCAGGAGTTCCCGAATCAGCAGTGCGAGGCCGGCGCCGACCGTGCCGCCGGACACAACGACAGGAATCAGGTTCACGGGGTGGCCCCTTCCGGCTCGCGGGGGGTGATCGGCAGGCCCGGCTCCGACGTGGCTGCGGGCAGCCGGACGGTGCTGGTCGGATCGCAGATGAGAAAGCGCGGGATGCGGCGGAACGAGCCGAACTGCCGCATCAAGGCGAGGACACCGACGAACCCGGCTGCCAGGAAGGCGAGCACGAGCTGGCCCAGAAGCGTGGAGTACGGCCTGGTATAGCTGGGCACGAAGAACCCGGCCACCACGACCCCCACGGTGATGATGCTCATCCACCGCACGGTGGTGCGCGGCTTCGCCCGGTCCGCCTCGATGGCGCGCTTCTTGGCGACTTCCTCGCGGACGGTACCCGACAGGTCCTCCAGCGCCTGGGCCAGGCCCGGGCCGCGGTCGTTGACGGACAGGATGAGCGCGGCGACCACCTTGTCCGAGGTGACATCGTCCAGTTCATCGGCGAACGCGCGGAGCGCTCCCTGCGGCCGCCAGCCCAGGCGCAGCCGGTCGGACAGGTTGATGATCTGCGGGGCGAGTTCGTCCGGTGCCCCCTGACGGCCGGTGATCATCGCCTGTTCCAGGCCCATGCCCAGCCGCAGCAGGCCGGCCAGCCGCTGGGTCCACTCGCTGAGCGCCTCCAGCTGACCGATGCGTTCCTGCGCCATCTGCGCCGGAGTGACCAGCCAGGGCACACCGATGACGGCCGCACCCAGCAGTGCACCACCGACGAAGTTCCCCGAGACCAGCCACACCGTCACGAAGACCACGACTGCTGCGACCAGGAGGGTCCACCGCCGCACCCGGACGTCCTCGCTGGGGTGCTTCTGGCCGCGCACGGCTACCTGCCAGCGCTTGCGTAGCGGGGCCCGGCGGGGGGCAGGGGTGCCCACGAGACCTGCCACGGTACCGATCAGCCCGCCGACGACGGCCATGCCGCTGAGCAGCCCGAACAGCATAATCATCGACTCATTCCCACCTTCAACGGCAGCGGCGTGGGCCAGGCCCCGTAGGGCTGTTGCAGCAGGGACGAGTCGAAGCCGACGCGGCGCAGGTCGTCGATGCAGGCAGGATCCATCCTCGGCACCGCCCGCAGCTCCCCCCACTCAGCTCCGGGGGAGAAGACCGCGTTCGTGGCGGGCCGGCCGTTCTCTCCGATCCCGGTCAGTTCCAGAACGTGAGAGACGTAGCGGTGGCGGCGGCCACCGATCTGCGTCTCGTCCGTCATGTCGACGAACACCACGAAATCCAGGCCGTTGGCGGTCTGCCGGTAGGCGAGCTGCTCGGACAGGTTCTTCTGAGCGAGCGCGTACAACTCGGCGATCCGGTCGAAGACGATGTCCGGACGACGCGCGTGGATGGTGCACAGATTGCCGCCCGAGCCGTTCGTCAACGCCTGCATCATCGCGACGACTTCCGGGCCGCGGACCTCGCCGACCACAATCCGCTCCAGCGACATCCGCAGCGCAGGGTGCATCAGATCCAGGAGCGTGACCTCACCGGCGCCGCGCCCGGTGACGTCCTTCTCCCCGTTGGACTCGCGCCCCACCAGGGACACGACCTGCTTGTGGTAGCCGTTGGTGTGGGCGAACAGCTCATCCTCGGTCTGGATGGTGGCGAAGCGGCACTCCGGGTCGAACTCCTTCAGCATCGCCCGCATCAGCGTGGTCTTCCCGGCCTTCTGCTTCCCCGCGATCATGATGTTCTTCTCGGCGCGCACGCACGCCCCGAGGAACGCGCGCAGGATCGGGTCGATGGTGCCCAGCCGTACCAGGTCGTCGAGATCAGAGTGGGATACCCGGTGCCGGCGGATCACGGCATACGTCATCGGGCCGAGCCCGGTGATCGCCTGAAGGCGGGAGCCGTCCTGTAAGGACAGGGCGAGGGTCGGGTTGGCGGTGGAGATGGTGCGCTCGCTGTGCCCAGATCCCCGGGCCAACTCCCGCAGCAACTCCAGCAGTTCCTCCTCGGAGTCCGCTATCGGGCCGACCCGGCGGCGCTGACCGTCGCCGTAGTCCAGCCACACCTCGTGCGGGCCCTGGATGATGATGTCCTCGACCCGCTCGTCGTCCAGATACGGCTGCAACCGGCCGGCCCGGAACAGCAAGTCGTACACGGCGCGCCGCAGCGCCTCATCTTCCTGCGGCGACATCGCCTGGGCGTCCGACCACAGCGCGACCGCCTCAGCGATCCAGTTCAGGCAGCGCTGCTCCTCGCCGGCCCGGTCCATGCCGGGCTTGGTCTTGAGGAGTTCCTCGCGCTGTTTGGCGACCTGGGACGCGATCTCCCGCGCCACCCGGTAGTCGAGGCTGATGTGCGGGGCCGCCGTACCCAGCATCCGTGTACTGGACGCAGCACCGGCTGTCTGGTGCGCCCGCTCCTGAGGCAACGGGGCCACCGTGGGGTCGGGGTGGAGGGGCCTAGCGTGCATGGGTCACCTCCCCACCCGCGGTGTGCAGGCCGCGTGGATCGAGGCGGGCCCGCCGCATGGCGGCCCGCTGGAAGAGCAGCGAGCTACTCGTGCGGGCGGCCTTCATCAGCGGCGAATTGGTGAACCGGCGAGGCTGTTCCGCGCCGTCGGACAGCACGCGGGCGTCGTCCGGCGCGTACGGCAACGTGGCGAGCACCGGCACCTGAAGGACGCGCTGCACCTCGCCCGCGGGATAAGGGCCCTCGTTGATCAGCAGCACGCTGATGTCGCCGACCCGTTCTTCCAGTGCGCGCACCCGGCTCTCCGCTGCCTGCAGGCAGCGCAAGGTGTTACGCACCACCACGACTACGGCGTCGGCCTGCTCGGCCAGGACCCCGGAAGACCCGTAGGCCCCGCGACGGCCGAGGTCGATCAGGACATCGTGGCCGCTCTCCGCATCGATGCCGCGGAACATCTGCGCCAGGATCTTCCACACCGGGCCGAGACTCGCCGCCTGCGTGGGATCGGTGATGCCCGGCAACAGCAGCCGGTCGCGCGGCGACTCCCGCGCGCCGTCCTCACCACTCAAGTCGATCAGCTGCCGCCAGAAAGCCTCACTGAACTCGCCTTTGCGGGCAGCGACCGACAGGTTCCGCAGCCCGTACCGGTCGCCGAGCGAGGCCTGCAGTAACCCGTGCAGCACGGCTCCACCGTCCGGGTCGCACTCGGCCAGAATCATCCGCCGGCCCGCCTGCAGAGGCCACGACAACAGCAGAGCCAGCGCGCTCGTGGTCACACCGGGCGCACCGCTGCAGCCTGCAAGCGCGATCACCGCCATCAGTTACCGCCCGGGGCAGCAAGGACCAGACGCAACGTGCCGGCCGCCTCCCAAGCGGCGGCCGTGGGACCGTCGGCGGCAGCAGTGGCGACGTCGACGACCACGATCCCCGTGCCAGGAGCAGCCTCGGACGCCTTCACCACCCGACCATCAATCGTCTGCGGCGCCCCATCGGACGCCTTGCCCGCGTCAGCGGCGCCCTGAGCCGGGACCTGCACCAACTCCACCTTCTGGCCCGGCACCAGAGCGGTAGCCGGGATCTGCTTCGGCTCCAAACCGATCGGCACCAACTGCTCGCCCGCCTTCACCAGCGAGTCCTTCGTCACCTGAGACGGAGCGAGCAAGGAGCCGGGCTTCAGCTCCACCGCCGCCCGCTTGCCCACCACCGACTCCAAGTCGTCAGCGCGCACCGCCTTGACGGCAGGATCCAGGGCAACGGACGCCTTACCCAGGTCGTCCTCCGTAAGGACCTGGCCAACCTGGACATCGCGGACCACGGTCACCACATCCGTGCGATCCCCCACCTGGAGCAGCAGCACGGCAACCCCCGCACCACCGGCGGCGATCAGCGCGACTGACAGGGCAATGACACCTGGCCGTCGCCTACGAGCCGACACCCGAGGCGGCGCCACCGGGGCAGCCACGCCTCCCTGATAGGGAACGCCGTTGGAGGCTGTGTATGCACTTTCTTGGGTCTGGCTCACCGTTCTGTCCTTCCGGCGGCGTTACCTGACGACCTGTACTTCACCGACTGCCACCTGCACATTGGTCTGCCGCACCTCGGTAAGCTGGCCGGCCTGTCCGCCGCCCTGCCAGTTGATGGTCCATGTTGAGGTCGCTGTCACTGGAAACTTGCTGTTCTGGGCCCCGGCCGAGGTCTTGGAGTACACGTGTCCGCAGGTCGGCGACTGGGCCATGCCTGCGGACGACGTGTAGGCCGTGCCGGGGCCATTGCACGTCACGGAGGCACCGTCACCCATCGACCACACGATCTTCGACACCTTCGCGCTCGCGGTGACCGTGACCCCGCCCGCCGATGCGGTCGCGGTATTCGGCCCGTAGGTCGTGGCGCTCTGATGGACCCACATCCACATCGGGACACCCACGGTGTACTTCCCGACCGCGCGCGGACTGGCGACAGTTGGCCCAAGCAGCGTCATGGAGTCAACCGCGCGCTGCGCCAGCTCCTGCGGGTCGACCTGCGGAGCGGGAGGCTGGCCTATTGGGACAACGACAAAACCCGCCGGGTTGTCCTCACCACCATCAGAACAGGACCTGAAGTACAGGTCGTTCCTTTTCGGATCTGTACCCTTCCAGACCGGATGATCGGCTGGAGGCTTCTGATCAACCTTGGTGTACGTGCACTTCACCTTGCTGGGATTGTCGTCGGCACCGCCTTGTGAGACGTCGGCCTGCCCAGCACTGCCAGCGGTGTCGTCACTGGCGCCGACGCTGACGCAAAACTCGACGACGTGGCACTTGCCAGCTTCGACCTTGGGACTGTTGTCGGCGTACGCGACGCTTGCTATGGCCAGGACCAGGGCACCAGCGAGTAAGATGAGGTGCCAGGTCAACAAGCTTGATCTTGAGCGGTCCACTCGGTGACCATCCACTTCGTCCCCCACTTTTCAAGCGTTGCGGTGCTGACGTATTTGATGAGTCGTTCCGTTGGCAGGGGGACTGGCTTCTTCTTGGCCTTGTCGATCAGCATCCAGTGCGTGGTGTCCACGCAGTCCGCGACCGTAGCCTTGGGGATCTTTGCATCGGTCACCTTGACGACCTTCGGGTGGATCACGGGCTTCCCGGTTGTCACCTGCCCGGCTTTCTTCATGGCTGAAAGGTTGCGCTCGATGTCCGCCAGGGCCTTGAAAGTCGTGTACTTCCGCACGTCGGTGCCCGCAGAAGAGGCCCGCTGGTAGGCCTCTGTCTTCGCGTCCCATGAGCGGGTGTACGCAACGAGAACAGCGGCGTCCTGGGCAGTGACGGTGGAACTTGGGGACGTCGACGCGGCAGGCGGGGCATTACTGGGCTTAGACGACGACGTGTCCGAGCCCCTGTCACTACATCCGGCTAGGACCAGCAGACTTCCGGCGAGGAGTAGTGCGGTGGCGTGGTTCCTTGTGCGAATAGCAGCGGCGTTGAGCCCTGATGGGCGTCGACGTGTAGCTGTCACGTTGTCTCCCCGTACGGCTGGCGTGGCCGACCGCCACCCGCGCTCCGAAATGCGGCGACCCGAGACCGCAGCCTGGTCCAGCTGCGGTGATGCGTTTGCGTGATCGTAAGACTACGCATATGCCAGGCAACTTCCCAGCCCGATAACTTAGTTCGCTCGCATAACTCGGGACTTACCCGGTCACTTTCGGAACCAGATATCGATTTGTCGTTCTGTGTCTTCGCTCATCGCGTCCGCAACGTTCAGGGCTTTGTACCGCTGCTTGGCGCAACACGTAGCAGCGCTCTTTGGGGAGGTCGATGAGAGCTAGGCCGCTCAGCGGCGCGGACGCAAGGCTGTGACCACCACTTTCACAGCTGACGTGGTGTCACAGCTTCGTCTGCGGAGGAGGCATGTCGCCGGCTAGTTGGAATCCGAACGACAGGAGGTGGGGCCGCGCGCCTATCAAGGTCGTCCAGGAGCGTCTCGCGGGCCAGGTCAGTCGACGTCCTCGGCGTCGATCCCGGCCGGCTGCGTGCCGACCGCTCACCTGCGCACTCGCTCGTTCGCGAGGCATTGCAAGGCCAAGCTCCGCGACGCGGCAGGTTAGTGCTCGCCTATCTCCCTCAGATCCCCCCGTCGTGGCCCCAGCGAGCTGCGTCTGGCGGCCAGGCCGCGGTGCCGGAGTCGGAAGGACAAGGTTGGCGAGTTTAGAGTGGCTAGCGGGCAAGCGATGTGTAGCGCAGCGGACGTCCAGGCCCGCACGGCTTCTCTACCGCGGTGATGAACCTAGTAGCGACCGTGCGTCTATAGGCGGTCTGCAACGACGAGCTTGATAAGTGCGTTCACGTCGGTGAGGTCCTGTATTACGGCGTCGGCGCCCGCATCACGCAGCGCCTCTGCTGGAGTGCGACCCGTCGCCACAGCGATGACCCGGACGCCAGCTGTCCTGCCGCCTTCAACATCGGCGGGCGTGTCGCCGATCAGTGCGACGTCTGATGCTGCCGCGGATGACCGATTGAGGGCCAATTCGACCAGGGTTGGCCGGAGATCTGCGTCCTCGCCGTATGCTCCATCTTCCCATTGAATGTGCATGTCCAGGCCGAAGACGCTCAATTTGATCCTTGCAACGGCGCGGACGTTCCCGGTGACGACGGTCTGTCGTACGCTCGCAGTGGAGAGAGCCTCGAGCGCGACAGCTGCACCGGGGAGGGCACGGCCCCGATTTTTCAGCTCGGCCGCGCGCTTGGCGTGCTGTCTGGTGAGGGCCTCCGCGAAACGTTCGAAGTCGGTTCGATCGGTGTTGATGCCGTGCAACTTGGCGGTTTCACGGAAGATCACAGCCTCCGTGATGCCGTCGATCTGCGCTTGCTGCTGCATCGGCTGCCCCGTCACTTCCTCGAACGCCGCTGCGGACAGCTCGCGTCCGACCCCCCGAGTGTCGATCAACGTGTGGTCGATGTCCCACAGAACGAGGTGAGGCATGCCGAGCCCTTCTGAAACCGAGTGTCTATCCAGATGCAGCAAGTCCCCCGATCGTGGCAGAACCCCCTGCGGTGCTGGTGCATCGTCTTACCCTGGAGTACACGGGAGGATGGATGTCCGAATCACCAAAGCTGCCAATCGGGGCGCGGATCAGGTACTACCGACGCAAGCACGGTAACCGATCGCAGGCTGCCATTGCGGGCCTATGCGGTATTACCGAGCGGTACCTCTCGCTGATCGAAACCGGGAAGCGAACTCCCTCACCAGAGCTGTTGAGCCGACTGGCTGCCGAGCTGAGTGTTCCTGTTGCTGCCCTTCTGGCCGATGAGCCACCTGCCAAGGAAGCCATCTCGCTCGCTACGGCGCCGGACATCGCTCGAGCCTTGATGGGGTGCGGCTCAGACCGCGGCGATCCTGCTGTGACGCCTTTTGAACTGCGCGAACGCGTCGAAGACGCCTGGCGTACCTGGCAGACAAGCGAGGAACGATTCACCGATGTTGAGCCACTTCTCCCAGTTCTCATTGCGGATGTCGAACACGCCGTCCGGGCGTTCCGCACAAGTGAGGATCCCCTGGCTCGCCGTGAGGTTCTGCGCGCAGCGGCTGACCTCTACGGTCTGCTGCGCTCCTACTGCCGACGTACCGGGCGCCTCGATCTTGCGCTCATGGTCGCTGACCGAGCCCGCCGCGCTGCAGAGGATGCGGACGATCCCATCCGCCTGGCAGCAGCCCACTGGAACCTGGGCCACTGCCTCCTCTCCCAAGAAGGCGGGGCGCAGGAAGCCAGCGAGGTAGCGCGGCAGGCAGCCGAGCAGTTACGAGATCTCCCCGATAGTGCTGAGAAGTTGGCGATGCAAGGCGCATTGGAGCTTGTCCAAGTCGTGGCCGCCGCCCAGCGTAAGGATTGGTGGGAAGCCCGGAAGCGCCTTGTTGAGCAGGCTACCCCTCTTGGAGAACGAGTCGGTGAGTCCAACACCCACTGGACGGTATTCGGCCCGACGAACATCCATCTGCATGCGCTGAGCATCGAGATGCTGGCGGGAGACAGTACGGAAGGCCTTCGTCTGGCCGATGAAGTGGACGCTTTCCGCCTGCCCAGCAGGGAACGGCAGTTTACGTTCACCCTTGAACTCGCTCGTTGCTACGACCTGCGGCGTGACGACGCTGCGGTCCTTGTGCACCTCTTGGACCTGGAGAGGATCAGCCCGGAAGACATGGCGCGCAGCAATCTCGCCGCTGAAATGGTGGCTGGTCTGCTTCAGCGGGTTCGCCCCACCTACCGCGGCCAGGTGGCAGGCCTGGCTGAGCGGCTCAGGTTCGCGTAACCCGAACTGCCAGTTCACCCGAACTCTCAGTTCGGGTCGGTGCGTGTGTCTCGTCCTACCGTCTGGCGCACAGCAGCGGCGACGAAATGAGGCGCACCGTGATGGCAAATCTGCCATGTGTCTCTTCCTGCTCCACGCCCACCGAGGCGCGGCAGGACTGGGAGGCGATCAAGGTCGGCCGGTTCTACGGCCTTCAGGCCTTGGGCCGCCTGCGCGCTCATGGCACCGTAGCCATCGACCCAACCTTGCCCGGTGTGTACTTCTTCGTACTGGCAGGAACCACCAGCAGCTGGCCTGTGGCTCCGACTTGCATGGCGCTCACCGTTACGAAGGAATTTGAGGCTCCGGCAGCCGGACGCCGGACCCCGCCCGGCACTTATTGGTTGGTGCCCCCACGGCGAGGAACCATCAGGCTCACCGACGACGCTGCGCTGCTTGCCGCACTTACCGACGTCATTCCTGATTGGGCAGAGGCATCGTGACTAGAACTAGCACACCTGCACTGCCGGTTAAGGGCAACCTCGGCCCGGTAGGCATGGAAAAACCTGCGGGGACGTCCCAATCTCACCGCAGTGAGGTCATCCAGCCCACCGCCAGCGATGTCCTCGGCAGCGCGAGAAGAGAAGACAGCTCCATGATCCAGACGGCTACCAGGCCTGGGGAGACGCGCATGGCCGTCACGAACTGGCTGCTGTCCGCCACACGCGACCCGCGGAGGGCAGTCCAGGAATGGGGCAGGGACGGCATGACAGTCCTCCAATGCGGCGCGCTATTCTGCGCGATCCGCCTGCCCGTCCTGCTTGTGGAAGCCATGACCTCGCCTCGTAGAGCCCCCGTGATGGTCGACGCATTCCTCGCTGAGGTGCTGGAGGGAGGCCCGGTCATTCGCTGCAACACTGGCCGGTTCTTCTATGCCCTCGTCGAGCCGAGCGCAGCTGAGCGATGGCACGTGTGGGATACGGAATGCCTCGGTCGAGGCTACGACCTCGGAGTTCCTAGTCTCGACCTCACCGAACACCCGGGCCATACGGCGTCGTACTGGGCCGTACCCGTAAGAGGGCCGGGTGTCCTGTGTGAGGTGGTGGCGGTGGAGCAACTCCTCGTGCACGGCCGGCGCCTGCTTGCAGTGGGCGAGGAGTGGTCTGATGTTTAGCGGGCGGCCGTTGATTGATGCTGCGGCGATTCGGCAGGCGTACAACGCCGGCTTCCAGGTGTGGGTGGGTGGCGAGGAGGAGCAGGAGAGCGTTCTAGTCCTTCGTGACCGTTTGGAAGGGCACGTCACGCTGCTGCTGCCGGAGGTGGAGGACGTGACGGCGCGTATGCGTGGGGAGTGGCGTCGCATGGGCATCCACGTTCTTATCCGCGCCCACCACGTCATGAACGGCAACGGCGGTACTTCGCCTCAGGAACAGGCCGTTTATGTCCAAGACCTTGCTGTGATGTCCCGTTCCCTCCTGGCCTTGTACGAGCATGCAGGCCCGTTGGGTGTCCCGGTCGGTGTGGACGAGATCGCGGCGGCGGTCCGCCGGCGGGTCTGCGCATCGTGCTGTCAGGAGATCCGCGAAGGCGAGCCGCATACGCAGGGTGTGTTCGCGAGCGATTCCAGTGGTGGCGTCTATGGCTGGCTGCACAGCCAGGGATGCTCTGCGGCGGAGTCGTTGGAGGCGGGTTCGGCGACCACGCTTCATCCGTGATTGATTATTTATGCGAAGGAATCTCATGTCTGGCCGTGTTTCCTCTTCACGTCCCCTCTTACGGCGACGCCGCCGTGGCCGGCGGCGTCGCACCCTGACGGATCGCGTCGTGCTGGAGCAGATTCGCCTGGCGGTGACCCTCCCGCTGGCCATGGTTGCGGTCATGTTGGGTGCGGCGGTCGCCTGGGCATGGGCCGATCCCCTGCTCTCGACGGGACGGCTGTTGGGCGTGCTGGCCTGCGGGACGGTCGGGTTGGTCCTGGTAGGTGCCTGGCGTGCCCAGGTCGCTGCGACAGCGGTTCACCGGGAGCAGGAAGCGGCGTGGGCCGTGGAGTTGCAGAAGATCACGGACGCAGTGACGGCAGTCGACAAGCTGCTGCTGTGGACGGCGGATGAGCTGTGCCGGGGCCAGAAGCCTCCGATTCCTGACTGTCCCGGGCCAGCGCAGGACGCGCATGGGGCCGCCAGGATGGTGGGGTTGCTGGAAGAGCTGCAGGTACAGGCCGCAGCCTCATTGGTGCGGGTACACGAGGAGTCGCAGGCCGCAGTGTTGCTGGGCATGCTGCGGCATTTCTCCCGGCGCGAGCACGCCCTGGTGGACCGGGCGTTGGATGCGCTGACCGAGCTGCAGATGCAGACCGACGACCCCCAGCTGCTGGCCAAGATCTACGAGATCGATCACCTGGTCACACGGATGCGGCGTCTGGTGGAGAGCAAGGCCGTACTGGGCGGGGAGTCGTTGCGCAGTAGCCGCAAGCCTATGACGGTGACGACGATGCTGCGTGGAGCGGTTTCGGAGGTCATGCAGTACGCGCGCGTGGGGGTCTCGGCGAGCACTGCTGGAGCCGAGCTCGGTCTGCCTGGGCACGTGGGCCCCGACCTGTCGCATCTGCTGGCGGAGCTGATCGAGAACGGGATCGAGTTCTCCGGACCGGACACAAGGGTGCAGGTGCGGGCGGAGAAGGTGGCCGCCGGGCTCGCGGTCGAGGTCGAGGACCGTGCCATGCCGATGACGGCCAGACTGCGCGCCGGGCTGAATGCGCTGCTGACCGATCCGGACACGGTCGATGTCAGTACCCAGGTGCGTGAGGGGCATATCGGGCTGCTGACGGCCGCGAAGATCGCCCAGCGTCACGGCATGAGCGTGATGCTCAGGGAAAACCCGATGGGCAGTACAACCGCGCTGGTGGTGGTACCGCAACGCCAACTGGTCGCAATCCGGCCTCCCGCCGCAGTCCGCACCACGGCGTCGACCACCGCAGGGGAGCAGTACACACTCGATCCTTCGCCACCGATGCCGGCACCCGTAAATACGCCCGATGCCCAGGCGCCGCCCGCCGTGGCGAGTGTGCCGGTCTACGGTGCTGGACCGGATGCCGAGCCGCCGCCGTTGCCGCGGCGCACGCCGTCCCAGATCGCTGTCCGCGCTGATCAGGTTCAGAGCCCTGCGACTGCTGCCAGAGCAGGCTTGGCGGCAGCCTTCCTCGGAGGCAGGCAGGCCGCGCGCGCCCAGAACATCGCAACTGCCCAAGCTTTCGGACCGCAGCCAGCCGCTGGTGACGGGCAGCAGCCGTCCACGCAGCCCTGACCCCCCACCCATGTGGCCTGCCCTGCCGCGGGATGCCGGGTTGGCCTTTCATACCCATGGAGCAGATTCACGATGACCACCCCTGACCGGACCGGCCCGGCCGACGGCACCACAAGCGCGCGTGCGCCCCAGGTGAAAGACGCGACGACGGACATGGCCTGGCTGCTACGCGATTTCGCCACCACAGTCCCCGGCGTCACGCACGCCCTCCTGCTTTCACGCGACGGCCTCAAGCTGCTGGACAGCGGCCTGGACCGCAACTGGGCGGACGAACTCGCGGCCGCATTCTGCGGCCTGGCCTCCCTGGCGCACAACATCACCGGCCCCACCCGGAAGAAACGCCCCACACAGCAGATCCTGTTCGAACGGGACGACGCCCTGTTCTTCCTCCAGAGCGCAGGCCGCAGCGCCGCGTTCGAGACCACCCTCGGCAGCAGTCAGAAGGAGGTCGACACCGTTCTGGGGGTGATCTCCCGGGCTGATGCCGAGGCCGGCACGGTCGGCTTCGAGATGGAACGCCTGATCAACCGGTTCGCGCCCTACATGACCATTCCCGTCCGTCATCCCGCTGCCAGCGACGACGCCCGATGAACCCGTATCCTCCCCACGCCTCCTTAGCGGCCGACACCGTGGGCGACGAATCGTTGGTGGTGCGCAACTACACGCTGACCGCCGGCCGTACCCGCCCCCGCTACACGCTGAGTCTGGACAGTGTGCTCGAGACGGGGCCGGGCAGGCCGGGGCCTGCCCTGCCCGAGGAATGCACGCGGATTGTGTCGCTGTGCCAGCAGAGGCGCCGCTCGGTCACCGAACTGGCCGGCACCCTCGGCCGCCCGGTGAGCGTGGTGCGCATCCTCATCTCCGATCTGCTGGACGCACGTGCCCTACGGGTGCCCGCCACCATCCCCGCTGCTTCGGCTGACCCGACTCGCCAATTGCTGGAGGCACTCAGTGCCGGTCTCAAGGCCAGGTGGCCCGATGCCGTCTCCTACGCCCAAGCCGGCTGACCCGGCGCCCTCCTCACGCGGCGGGTACGGGCTGACGGACGCCCACGGACCGGCGATCCTCAAGGTCGTGATCGCGGGCGGGTTCGGCGTCGGCAAAACCACCTTGGTGCGCGCCGTCAGCGAGATCGAACCGCTGACCACCGAGGAGTACCTGACCCAGGCCAGTGTCCCCGTCGACAACCTGCACGGGGTGGAAGCGAAGGACACCACAACGGTGGCCTTTGACTTCGGCCGCTTCAGCCTGGACGTACCCCTGCCCCTAGAGCTGTTCCTGTTCGGCACACCAGGCCAGGACCGGTTCGTCGACCTCTGGCACGACCTGTCCCACGGGGCGATCGGCGCGGTCGTCCTGGCCGACACCCGCCGCCTCGAGGCCAGTTTCACCGCCATCTCCTTCTTCGAACGAATCAGCCTGCCGTTCATCGTCGCCGTCAACCAGTTCGACGGCGCCCACCGCTACCCCGAAGCCGACATCCGCGACGCCCTCGAGCTCCCCGCACCCCTGCCCGTAGTGCTCTGTGACGCCCGCGCGGCCACCTCCGTCGCCGGCGTGCTGCTCACCCTCGTCGACCACGCCCTCTCCCAACCCCCGACCCCGACCATCCGCCCGGCCCACCCCACACCCCAGGACGCACGATGACCCACACCCCCCACCCCACCACGCTCCCGCCTCACGCCGACCCGGCCACCCGGCTGTTGCCACCGCGGCCCGACCGCGACGTGATCGTTCCTCCTCCCGGGACCGTCCACCCCAGCCACGACACCGTCACCGGCGAGCAGGCACACGCCTTGGCCGAACAGACCGAACGCATCGAACTGATCCGCCGCCTCGGCATTCCCACCCAGGCCACCCAATACTTCGACCACCTCGCCAACGACATGGCCCAGCGCACCGGCTTCCTCTACGGCATGGTCAACCTGTTCCTGGAAGAACAGACGTTCATCGGCCTGCACAACCCACCGGCCGACAGCGGATACCTCATCGTCGACCGGACCATGAACCGCGACCACGGCTGGTGTCCCGAAGTCGTCGATCGCAAAAAGGCCCTCCCCCTGCACAACGTCCACGCCTACCACCGCTTCAGCAGCAACTACGTCGTCGACGCGGTCGGCATCCAGTCCTACTTCGGCGCACCCTTGATCCACGACGGCATTGCGGTGGGCACCGTATGCGTCATCGACCCCGACCCGCGCCCTCTCAACGACGCCCTCCGACTGCGGGACATCGTCCTCAACACCCGCGACACCGCGATGCAGGCCATCACCACCCATGCCACACGCCTGTAAGTAGCCCCGGCTCCGTCAGCCCCAGCCGCGGATCCGGCCGCACCCGCCGTGCCACCCCATCAGGGAGTCGACCATGCCCACCCCACCCACCGCACTCCACCCCCACCTCAACGCTCTCAACGAGCGGCTGTGGCAGCAGGCCGACACATTCGCCGCCGAACACGTCGCACCACGCGTGCCACGCATGGAAGCCTCACCCCGCAAGGTCGAGCGGAAGATCGCACAACTCATGGCCGCCCGCGGCTGGTTCGCGATCACCGCCCCTGCAACCTATGGAGGGTTAGAGATCGATCACGTCGCCAAAACGATCCTCATCCACCGCATCGCCACCGTGTCCGGGGCAGCCGCGGCGATTCTCCAGGCCAGTCAGATACCGGTGGGCGCCCTGGTGCACTGGGGCAGCCACGAGCAGAAAAGTCTCTGGTTGCCCCAAGTCGCCGACGGCACCGTTCTACCGTCCATCGCCGTCACCGAACCGGACACGGGCGGGCACATCGGCGGCATGGAGACCGTCGCCAAGCGGGACGGCGAAACTTGGGTGATCACCGGCAGCAAAACCCACATAGGCAACAGCCACCTCGCCCGGATGCACATCGTCATCGCCCGCACTGCCACCAGCGAGGTACGCACCTCGCGCGCCCTGACCGCCTTCCTCGTCGAGCACGACCGCAAAGGCCTGACCGTCCGACCGCACCGGCCCGGCCTCGGCCTCCACGGCTTCTCCTTTGGCCGCCTCGACTTCGACCGGGTCCGCGTCCCCGCCGGCAACGTGCTCGGAGATGTCGGCCAAGGCCTGGCGGTAGCGCAGTCCAGCAGCATCCTGTACGGCAGACCCAACCTGACCGCCCTAAGCCTCGGCCTCCACGAAGCCACCGTGCACACCACCAGCCAATACCTCAAACACCGTCCCCGCTACACCGGGGCCCTCTCCGACCTGGCCGTCGTCCGGGACCGGATCGGAGACATGGAAGCCCGCCTACGGGCCGCCCGCACCCTCACCTACCAGGCCGTACACCTCCTCGACCAGGGCCTGCCCTGCGACACCGACCTCATCAACGCCAAATACCTCGGCCACCAATGGGCGGTGCGCTCCGGACGCGACGCGATGGAACTGCACGGCGCCCAAGCCCTCGACACCGACTATCCCCTTCAGCGGTTGTGGCGGGATATCCAACACACCTACCCACCCGCCGGAACCGGTGAATTCCAGCGCATCCACCTCGCCAAAGCCGCCCTGCAGGAAGCCCCCATCGACTGGTCCCAGCAACTGGCCATCGGGACGGCCCGGGCACACCAGGACCCGACCGCTGCATAAGCCTTGGCCCGGGTTGGCAAGGAGCGACGCGAGCGTTCCTGATGCCATCACGGGTCCGCCGTGCGTGACGGGTTGACGCCAAGACACAGGTGCCCGGTGCCACACTGGCTACCTGGCTGAAAGTCCCAGTGGCAGCTACCAAGAGCAGAACCTTTGACTGATTCAACTCAGCACCTGTGCAGGGTTGAATAAGTGCCCCCGGGGTGGGGGGTGGGGTGTGGCTCGAAGAAGGTGCCCGCGACTCCCGGACACGATCGTGGACGTGCGCATCCATGACGCCCTGCGCCGAAGTACCACCTTCGAAAACAGACATGGCGATGTGGACGTCGCGGCTGCTCAGCGGCTTATCCCAGTGCTCGGGACTGGCCGCGCGCCCAGCCTCCAGCAGCACTTCCAGCCCGGCGGTGTCGGGGATGGGGTCTGCCGCCAGATCGGGATCCTCGTGGTCGGGGGCGTCCGGCTCTGCGCACTGCGGAGCGAGCAGCATGTGGCGGTCGTGGTCATCGATGCTGTCCAAGGTCACTGCCATGACCCAGGCCTGGGCGCCGCCGTCCTGCAGCGGGAGGTGGACCCGCACGCCGTCGTCTTTGGGCAGCTCGGCGGGGTGAGCGTCGAGGAAGCAGCGGCCCGCCTCGGTGTCGTCGATCACCTGCGCTTCGGCGTCCGTGAGGCCGTCGCATGGCAGAGGTACCAGCAGCAGTTGCCCGTAGTCCTGCAGCAGCACCTGCGGTTGGCGGCTGCCGAGCCGCTCCATTACGTCAGCGGCCAAGGGCCCGATGAGATGGGGCGGCAGTTCATGCGCGCGATCGAGGACCTCGCCCAGCAGAGCTTCCCCGAAGCTCTCGGAGCGATCCGCGCGGCCGTCCGGCCGTCATCCCCTCACCCACCATGATTCGCGCCGATCGGGGCGGCGGGCCGGGACAACGAAGGGGCTGCCAGTGTCATTGCTCCATCAAGGCCTTCGACGCCCGGGCCGGTCGGTCACGAGGGCCCGACAGCATCGGGCCTGTCACCTGAGTCCTGGTCCTCCTTCTGACTCCCATGTGTCTTGTCCGTCGGAGCCGTTCTCGACGAGTGCCAGCAGGCGCGGAGCCGACAGCGGGTTCCCGGGGTCGGCGGCAGCGGTCAGCAGCCGCGCAGCCGCTCCGGCCGGCTCGTCCGGTGGGATCACCAGCAGTTCCCAGCGTCCCACGGTGCCGCAGTCCAAGGTGATGGCATGCGCCCCGGCGGCGAGGTCGGTCAGGACCACCTCGATCACGTGGTCCGGCGCCATCACCTTCTGCGGGGCATCGGGCCAAGCGGCGGTCCCCACGGTGACGCGGGTGACCGTGCCGACGCTCGGATCCAATGAGCCGACCAGCGAGGGCAGCTCCAGTTCCAGTGCGTCGCAGCGCGGCCACCACGCTCCGTCCAGCGGGCCGTGGCTGACGTCCGGCGTGAGGTTCAGCCGGGGCACAGGCATCCGGTAGGTGTGTGCGTCACCTGGGGGCATACCTTCGGCGGGCTCGGTGATGGCGTTCATCGTGCAATCCCGTCCCGGGCGGCTTCCGGCTGCCCGTTTCTGCCACTCGCCGGGAACGGCGCCGGCGTGGTCATGCGCCCGAAAGCTCTCGGTACGCGCCAGGCTACTCCCGGCCGTCGGGGGGACGGCGCGGCGCGCAGCCGTCGCCCGCAGATCTGTCCGTACGGCAGACGACGGGTGGAGTGACCCCACCGGCCGGTGCGGCCGCCGGCCCATCGCCCCTCTGCCTGATCATCGGCCTTCTGGGGACAGCCTTTCCGCAAGCAGGATCAACACGCAGGGGGCGACAGGACCGGGCAGCCCAAGGACCTCTCCCATGTTCTGCCAGCCCCAGTTCGAGAAGGCGGCTTGTCCCGCCTGGTCGGCAGGATGGAGTAGGGCAACTCCAAGGGAGGAGTGCAGGACTGTGAGCAGACGCTGCTGCAGACGACGGGCGATGTCGCGGTGCTGAGCGTGCGGATGGGCCACGACCTGGGTGAGGACCACGAACCGCACGTGGGAAGTGAGCCGTTGGATGCTCTCCTGGAGCGTTCCGTCGAACCCCCGGCGCCCGGAACTGTCGGGGCCCACCGGAAAACCGAAGGCGCAACCGACCAGCACCGTCGTCTCGGCGAGCAGCAGCGTGAAGCCGGGGTGGTGGGCACTGACCGCCAGGCGGCGCAGGACGTCTTCACGGTTGTGGCACGCCTCGCCGGGGGTACTCCCGACAGACTCCGCAGCCAGGTCAGCGATGTCCTCGCGTACACCCTCGGCCTGCCAACGGGTCAGCTGGCGAAGGCGGATCCCGTCCTTGAGAGCAGGCTGATCCGACCGACGAGCGGGGTCCTCGGGCGCCCGCGTCTCGGTGCTCGTGAGGTCGCCGAGCACGGCGGCCGGCGCGGGGCCCCCGGGGGACGCAAGAAGCAGCGAAGCAGATCCGGTAACTGCGAGGAGTTGGGTGATCTGCGCGCACGGGTGGTGCAGTAGCAGGGAGGCGTGTACCCGGCCGGCGCGCCGTGACGCCGACAGGAAGATGTCCAAGCCTCTGGCGTCGCAGGAGCCGACCGTGGCGAGGTCGATGTCGATCGCGGTGACGCCGTCCAGCAGACACTGCTCCAATGCGGCCCGCAGCAGCGGTGTCGTGGCCGGTCCGATGTCACCGGCAAGCGTGACGAGCGTCCGCTCCCCGCGGTTCCGCCGATGGATGTCCAGCCGGGAAAGGACCATCACGCCTCCCCTCGGCAGGGGCCCGGGCCGGTACGGGTAGGTGGTGCTGGCGCAGCGATGCAGAGCTTGCGCGGAGTTGCTTCGACCGCGGCGGACATGATGCCGACCCGTCTCCGCGCCGACCACTGGGGCGGCCCGGATTCGTCTCTCGCTGAGGACGACCCGGCGTGGCGCCCGGTATGCGTGAAATCCTCAGTACTCCAACCGTACGCCGTCCGCAACCGGAAGCGGCAGCGCCGAGGGTGCAAGGAGTACGGTGGGGAGTGTCGAGGGTACCTCGTACACCGGTGACAGGGCTGGTCTCGTCCTCGGCGCGCGGCGCCGCAGAGGCAGCGTGACACTCACGGGACGTTCTCACGGCCCGAGACAGGTTCGGCACGATGACCACCGAATCCCTGCACCCAGCGTACTCATCCCTGACTGTGGAGGCGGATGACCCTCCCGCCGAGGACAGGGTCGAGGTCCGCATCGTCTCCCTGGATGCCGAAGCGGCCCGGCATGTCGCGGACGCTCTCCGGCTACTGTTCGCCGGGGGCGAGCAGCGCAGCTATCCGGCGCTCCCGTCGGGCAGGGGGACGCGTCTGCACCTCACGCTCGACCCCGCGCGGGGCGCCGGGCCGCTCCGCTCCTGGCTGGAGGCCAGCAGGCCGTCGATCGACCGGACGCATCCGGGCGAGACCGCGTGATGCGTGTGGTCGGCGCCCGCCGGCCCCCGACCGTGGCGAGTCTCCCGCCCACACCGGACCAGGAGCCCTCATGACAACCACCCCTCTGCTCGCTTGGTGGAGGTGGTGCAGGAAGTGAGGGCCTGGGCCGCTCGCGGGGCGGGTTCACCAGCAAACTCCACCTGAGTGCCGACGGCCGATGCCGCCCGCTGTCCCTCATCGTCACACCAGGCCAGCGGGCGGACTGCACCCAGTTCACGAAGGTGCTGGACAAGATCCGCATTCCTAAGCTCGGCCCGGGCAGGCCCCGCAAGAAGCCCGATAGCCTCGCCGCGGACAAGGCCTAGAGCAATGGGCCCATCCGCAAGTACCTGCGACGCCGGGGAATCCGGCACACCATCCCGGAGAAACCTGACACCCAGGCCGCCCGCCTGCGCAAAGGCTCGAAGGTCGGCTTCCCCGAGCCGCCATCGTGCGTGCCACTTTGCCCGCCGAGGAGCGCGGCAAGGTCTTCGGACTGTTCGGTGCGGCCGCCGGACGGCGGATGACTGTGCGTTGATGGGCCGGTCCGCGGTCGGCGTCCTGGGCGGGCAGGTGAGCGCCGGAGCGTTGTGCGGGCGATCTGTCAGACCTGCGTCCAGGTGAGGGGCTGGGCGGTGCAGGGGCCGCCAGGGTGGACGGCGAGGTGGCCTGTAGTGACGTCGAGGGAGACGGTGGCCAGGGTTTCCCAGCGGTGGCCGAGTGGCGCGGTCGGGGCCACGTGGCAGCACAGGGCCGCGCCCTCGGCGAGGTGGACGGTGAGGGTCTGCAGCAAGGCGCCGCGGTCCGGGGCATCCAACGGGCGAGTGCGTTTCTGCAGGGCCTCGAAGCGGTGGTAGGTGTCGGGGTCCTGCGTTCCGATGGTCTCTCCGGGGGACAGGTTCGGGGCGAGGAAGTGATTGGTGTGGAGCAGGTAGCCGTCGTTGCCGGGCTGGAGCAGGGCAGGACCGGCCGGGCTGACTTCGACGGTGGCGGCGCGGGCGCGGCCTTCCTCGTAGTCGCACAGGGTGAGCGCGGAAGAGGCCGCGACCGGGGTGCCCATGGCCAGTGCCTTCGCCTCGTCGAGGGTGGCGCAGCGGTCGAGTACCAGGCGGGCCAGGACGTGGACGGGGAGCCATGGGCCGTGGTGTTCGGGGGACTGGTCGGAGCGGTGGCCGAGGATGTTGAAGTGGAGGCCGAGTCCGCGGGAGTTGACTCCGATCTTGCCGACGATGCCGTATTCGGTGAGCGTGCGTACCACCCGGCCGTCCGGGTGCTCGACGGTCCACACGAACCAGTTATCGCGCATGCCGTCGTGCCAGTCCCAGGTCTGGGTGGTGACCGGTGGGCCGCCGTCGGCCGGGGTGTGGACGACGGTCGAGCACTCCGGGTGCTGCTGCCCGAGTCGGCCGAGGATCTCCGTGCGGGCGTTGAGCGCGGCGATCTGATGCGGCGGCAGGCCGGCGCCACGGGCGATGCCGTCGATCTCGGCGGCTAGGTCGGGGGCCAGCGTGCTGATGTGCTCCAAGGCCTCCTCGCCCCACTTGGTGATGTCCTGTGGAGCCGCCCCGGCGGTCGCGAAGAGTTCGTCGTAGAACTCCCGGGTCCGCCGGATCTGGTCCGGGAAGGCGCGGCCGAGGAGCAGTCCTCGATCGCCGGGGACGGCGGAAGCTGATCGGAAGACTGTGGGGCTGGGCATGAAGTGGGTTCTCCTAATCCGAAAGTCGACGCGAAGCACGCGACGATCACCCGTGTTGCGTTTCGAGAGTTGTGGTCTCGGTGGGCGTCAGCAGGTTCAGTAGGCGGCGCTCGTTGTGCGTTTAGTCGGTGAAGGCATGGTCAACGAGTTCACGTCCAGGCCCGATGGCGAGGACCTGAGGCTCTATCAGTGCGGCAGTGGTGTCCTGCAGGATGCGTACGCAGACCAACAGGTCAGTCCCGGATCGGCCGTTCGGGATTGCCCGAGGTGTCCTCGATCCCGATCCCGGCCAGGCCGGATGCCACGGCGGCTTCGACGGTCGCTGCGACGTCTTCGGGCGTGTCGCCGTAGCCGTCCTCGAAGTCTCCGTTGACGGGCAGTGCGGTGAGCCGGCCGAGCAGCCGCGCATGCTCGAGGTGCTCCTCGCGGGTGACCTCGTGGCGCCCGTCGAGGCGGCCGAGCGTGAAGGCGAGTGCCGCCGACGACGTCGCGATCGCCTCGAAACCGGCATCGGCCAGCATCAACGCCGACAGGCCGTCCCAGGCGTTCGGCATGACGAACCCGCCATCGCGGGTGTGCAGCGCCATGAATTTCTCGTAGAGCTCAGAGCCCGGCGCGTGAAGCCCTTCCTTGAAAGATCATCGGATCGGTGAGAGGGGGTGACGGGCCGCGTGCGCGGCCCGTCACGGGGGTTCGCGCGATCAGCCGGACGTAGCGACCGAGCTGGCGGCGGGGATGTCGATGTCGGTCTGGTTGACGTTGTTGATGAAGTTGGTGAGCTGCGCTGCGACCGCGACCGTCACGATCGCCAGGATCTGCGGGTCGGTGTATCCGGCGCCTCGCACAGCCGCCAGGTCGGCGTCGCTCACCTGACCGCGAGTGGCCACCACCTGCTGCGCGAAGCGAGCGACCGCGGCGCGCTTCGGGTCGACCGAACTCCCCGCCCGGCCCAGGTCGATGTCCTCGCTCGACATACCGCCGAACTCCGATGACACGTACGTGTGCACCGCGAGGCAGTAGTCGCAGCCGTTGGCCTGCGACACGGCGAGGGCGATGGTGTGCCGCGTCTTCGCGTCCAGAACCCGACTCAAGCTGCCCTGCAGCTTCATGACCACGTCTAGAACGACCGGGTTCGACGCGAGCGTCATGAACATGTTCGGGACGAAGCCGAACTGTGCGCCGACGTTGTCCAGGACACCCTTCGCACCCGCAGGAACCTCGTCAAGAGAAGGAACATTCAGACGTGACATGGCAAATCAGCCTCTGGTGAGTGGTCGTTGACAACGCGGGTGACACCCGAGCTGTTTTGGGCTTGTCAGCCCACTCGTGGAGTTAACGCTGCTCGTGACTGGGCTGTCAAGCCCAATCCGGGTATCGTCCGAAGCATGAAACCCACTGCAGGGGCTCGGGACCCCCACAAGCTCACCGGCAAGGGGCAGGCGGCGCGGGCCCGCATCCTGGAGCACGCCGCGCAGCTCATCTACGCCAAGGGCGTCCACGCGACGAACAACGAGCAGCTCCGCCGCGCCGCCGGCGTCAGCGGGCTTTGGCTTTGGCGAGAGCGAGCAGCCCATCGTCGCGCTGGCGCCCCGCCAACGCGGAGCGGAAGCTGGACATCCCTCCCGTGAGTTAAGTCGCCCCCACCGAGCCTCTGCAGCGCGCGGTGGAAGCGCGATGTGTTGCAGTGCTCGGCGTACTGGATGAGGACGCGTTGCGGGTGCCGCTCGTTATAGAGAGCAGCCAGTTGGTGCACTCGGCCCTGCTGGTGCGTATGAGCGTCTCTACGTGGGCGTTCATCCGTGGTGTCTGTGGCGGGTACTTGAGGATTCTGATGCCGTGGGTGGTGAAGACGGCGTCGAACGCCTGGGTGTAGCGGTTGTCGGGGTCGCGTAGCAGGTTGCGGAAGCCGGTGATGCCGTCTTCGAGATCGGTGAGGAGGTTGCGGGCGGGTTGGGTGGTCCAGCCTGCGGTGCAATGGGTGGTGACGCCCGAGGATGTGGACGGTGCGTGTGCTATCTCCATGACCACGAAGGTGTACGGCCTGGTCAACGCTACGGTGTCCACGTGAAAGAGTCGGCGGCGAGCAGTCCGGAAGCCTGGGCGCGTACGAGCTCACGCCGCGTCGGGACGCTGTGGTTTCGGAAGGACGGTGGAGGCCCGGACGCGGTGGCACGGCACGTCGGCATTGCTTTGACGGTGAGGTTCGTCATGTGATTACTCACTGTTGGCTGTTCGGGTCCGTATGCGGGTTGCGTGCAGCGAGGACAGTGAACAGGGTGGCGATAACGGCGAGGGTGCCGTATCCGAGTGCGATCTGTGGTAGCGAGAAGGCGTTCGAGAGCTGGCCGAAGATGAGGCTGATGAAGGCGGCGCCGCTGTAGCAGAGAAGATAGATCGCGCTGAAGATCGGCGCCCGGTCGGTCAGGGTGCTGCCGTGCAGCAGGCCCCGAGTGGCGGCGCTGACGGCGATGCCTTGACCGACGCCGGTGACGATGGTTGCAGCGATGAACAACGGCAGTGCGCCGATGACCATGGCTGTAATGATGCCGATCCATCCGATCAGGACGATGACCATGCCGATGCGTTGGGCTGCCGCCGGTGTGAACCGGCCGCCGATGGGAGCGCCGAGAACGCTGGGGGCCATGTAGGCGGCGAATACCAGTCCGAGGATGAGCGGGCTGTGGGTGTGGAGTTGATCTTCGACCAACGCGGGCATGAAGGACTGGTAGAAAGCCCCGGTCGCATAGGTGGTCACGAACACCGTGGCCGCGACAGGGAGCAGACGCCTGACCCGAGCCGGTACGCGGACGCGGGGCAGCAGCGATCGCCAAACGCCCGGCGTCGGCTTCGCGGTTTCCGGGCTGATGACGATGAGTGCGGCAGACAGTACGAGGAGAGCGGAGCAAACCAGGTAGATGAGCTCGCGTGGCCAGGGGGCGAACTGCACGAGGGCACCGGCGGTGATGGCGCCGAGGGTGAGGCCGAGCATGGGTCCCTGGCTGGAAGCGACGGAGGCCAACCATGCCGGCCTGGTGGGCGCAGCGTCGACGATGTAGGAGGTGAGGCTGCTGCTGGCCAACCCCGTACCGACGCCCATGAGGAGCCGACCGGCCAGCAGAGTGCCGATGTCGTGCACGTTCAGCAGCATCAGACAGCCCAGCAGGAGCAGGCCGAGGCTGGCGATCGCGGTGCGCCGTCGGCCCAGATGACTGGACAGCCGTCCCAGCACCAGCAGCGCGGCGATAATGCCGACGGAGTAGGTGACGAAGGCCAGCGAGATGCCCGCGTTGGTGAGCCCGTCCTCAGCGCGGTAGGTGTTGAACAGGGGGATAGGTGCGGCCGACGCGGCAAACGAGGCCACCAGGGAGACGATCGCAGCTGAGAATGCCAGCCGGAGCGTTCTGCCCTGGCGAGGCCGGTTGATCACTGGTGATATGTCTGCGTCGTCGAGAGGGGGCACGTTCAGTCGCGACATAACGGATCATCCTCCGGTAGCTGTGTGAGTAGTCGCCGAGCCCGGGTCGGGCCGAGTATTCTTGTGGGCTTGGCAGCCCACTCCGCGGAGTTAACAGCACCCGCGATTGGGCTGTCAAGCCCACTCGGCGTGGTGTACGGAGGCTACGGCACGAGCTCGGGTGCCTCACAAGCTCACGGACAAGGGGCAGGCACCGTGTACCTGGATCCTGGAGCATTGCGGGGTGCCGATAAATCATCCGCCCAGGTGGCGGCCCTGATCGCTGCTCTTGAGTCCGGGCTACGTCGTCGTGCAGGTGGTACCAACCCCGTGGTGCCTGGAGTGCGGGGCCAGCGCGGTGCGGATCAAGTCCTGGCAGGTGGCATTCAGGTCGTGCAGGAGGCCGCGTCGCTGACTCAGTCGAACGCGGCATCCACCGAATCTGCTCCAGCGAGCAACGCTCGTGATCCTTCCTCACACACCGGCGTGACCATCCATCCCCAACCTCCCCAGAGCCAACGAAAAAACTCAGTGGTAGGGCTGGGAAACGAAGGTGAGCCGGCCTGGGAGGCCCCTGAGCACCAGTGGGGTGGCCCGGGTGTGTCACCGCGGCGGCCGGCTGGGCTGTGGCTGTCGGCGGTGCCGTCGTGCGCCTCTACCCCGAGGCGGGGCAGCGTTCGGCTCGCGCCGTGCGGGCCGCGCGCCAGCGGGGCGTGCAGGGTGCGGCGGTCACGGCCGCGGTGGCGGTGGTCGCCTCGGTGCTGTCCGTGAGTACGGCAGAAGTGGCGCCCGCACGCGCGCAGCCGCTGCAGAAGTGGCGTCCTTCAGGCGTCAGTGACGCCCTGAAGGATCTCCAGACCGAGACCGGCCACAAGCTCCACGTGGCCGACTATCCGCAGACGGGTACTGCCTTGACGCTGGGTGGTCTGCGCAGCCGGCTGGCAGGCAAGGACGCTCAGGCGTGGCTCCATGCGCACGCGAAGCTTTTCGGTGTCGCGGATACCGACGGCATGCTGGCGAAGGTCACCGACCGCGTCCAACTGCCCGACTCGAGCGGAGGCAAGCATGTCTGGTACGACCAGTCGCTCCACGGCATGCCGGTGTACAACGCCCGGCTGGGAGTGCACCTGAACGCCGGCAGCCCATTGGTGACGGCCGTCACCAATGGGCTGCGCCCTGATCTGATCCCCCGGCCTCGACGGATCCGACGGTGAGCCAGAAGGACGCGGTCCGGCAAGACGATGCGGCATGCCAAGACAACCGCGTCACCCTCGCTGCTGGTCTACCCTGCCTCTCCGAGGAAGGGATTCAAGAGTCCCTTGGCGCTGGCCTGGCAGATCGATGAGACGGACAAGGACAGGTTCAGCGAACGGATCTTCGTCGGTGCTCCTCACAAGGGAGTCATGGCCGGTGTCAAGCCGCTGACCGAGACGGCCGCGGCCGCGGTTCCCGACCCCCCGAGGGCGCTACCGCAGAACGCCACCGACAATGACCTCAAGTGGCAACCGGTGGCCGCAGCCTCAGCGCGCGGTACCCCGGCGTCTCCTGACCTGCGGTGAGTATTTCCGGCGGCCGGTGGAAGGTGCTCTTGGTCTGGCTGGCCCAGTCGGCGATCACCGCGACGGTCGTCTCGCGCCACCTCTGTTCAGAGAACGTCTGAAGCGCAGCCACGAGGAGTCGCTTCGGGTTCCCCGTGTGACACGTATGCACTGATGAATTGGCAGTTGGGGCTGAGGAGATACGCTCGCCTTATCGGGGATGTTCCAGTGGCGCGTGTTACTCGAGCGGCCCGGATCGTCAGTTCTTATTCTGCGACGTAGTGTCGCAGGAGTCATTTGGAGCCTTCCATGCGCGTGTTCGTCACTGGAGCCAGCGGCAGCATTGGCTCGGTTGTAGTTCCTGAACTCATTGCCGCTGGTCACGAGGTCCTCGGTCTCGTGCGTTCCGACGCGTCGGCTGAGGCCGTTGCTGCCGCTGGCGGGACACCGCTCCGCGGCGACCTCACCGACCTGGACAGCCTCCGCTCCGGCGCCACGCAGGCTGATGGTGTCATCAACCTGGCCTTCAGCAACGACTGGAGCAACTTGGAGCAGGGCATCGACGAGGAGGGGCGCGCCGTGCAGACTCTCGCGGCCGCACTCGCAGGCAGTGGCAAGCCGTTCGTACATGCCGGCCTCACGCCGATGATGCCAGGCCACACCTCCACCGAGGAGGACTCCAACACCACTGACGGTCTGGTCGGTGGCCGCGGCCGCACCTCCGATGTGGTGCTGACCCTGGCCGCCCAAGGCATCCGGTCCTCTGTCGTGCGGCTGCCACGGTCCGTGCACCAGCGCGGGTCGCAATACGGCTTCTGCTCGGTACTCATTGCCGCTGCGCAGAAAACGGGCGTGTCAGCGTACATCGGCGACGGCACACAGCGATGGCCGGCGGTCAACCGGCTTGACGCCGCTCGTCTGTTCCGCATCGCACTCGAGGATGCTGCGCCGGGCACAGTCCTGCACGCGGTAGCCGACGAAGGCGACGCCATGAGGTCGCTGGCCGAGGCTATCGGCGGCGTTCTCGCGGTGCCGGTCGAGTCGGTGCGGCCTGAGCGCTTCGGCGTAGTCGGTCGGGTGTTCGCCCTTGACATGCCGTCGTCGAGTGCACTGACCCGGGAACGGTTCGGCTGGCAGCCCACCCACCCGAGCCTGATCGACGACCTTGTTGCCGGCGACTATCCCGCCCTGGGCTGAAATTCACGGGATGTGGCCGGGACCGGACAGCGGCCTGTTGGAGTGCCTCGATGGTGTGGGTGTAGAGCGCTACCGAGGTTTTCGGCCTAGGGTGACGGTGATCTCGCTGGTGGGTGTATCCCGGTGTCATGCGGTATCCCGATGGGGCGGTCCGACCGCGAAGCAGCGGGCTCAGTGGGAGCAAGTGCGGATCGAGGCCGCCGAGTTATTCGCGCAAGGGGTTACGCCGCCGCAGGTCGCGCGGCGATTACGGGTCTCCCGGAAGTCCGCTTATGCCTGGCATGCTTGCTGGCGGGAGGGCGGCGTGCAGGCACTGCGGTCCAAGGGGCCGTCCGGGTGGCCGTCGCGGATGACGGCGGACTGGCGGGAGTGGCTGGCCAGGGAACTGGAGAAGGGGCCTGCCGCACACGGCTGGGTAGAGGATCAACGCTGGACCCTGGCTCGGGTGACCACGGTGATCGCACGGTGCTTCCATGTCCGGTTCAGTCCGGCGCAGACCTGGCGCATTCTGCATCAGATGAGATTCACGGTGCAGGTCCCCATGCGCTGTGCCGCCGAGCGTGACCAGGACGCGGTGGCCACCTGGATCAGGCAGACCTGGCCCTGCGTGGAAAGACGGTGAGGGACCAGGACGCGTGGCTGTGCTTCGCGGATGAGTCGGGCCAGGTGCTGCGGCCGCCGAAAGCACAGACCTGGTCCCGGCGCGGCCACACGCCCCGCGTCACCGTCCGGGGCGAGGGCTCGGGAAGTATCTCGCTCGCCGGCCTGGTGTGCCGCCGGTCGGGCCGGCGCACCCGGCTCATCTTCCGGATGTTGGTGCATGACGGCCGCAAGGGCGAGCGGAAGGGGTCTCGGGAGACGGATTTCGCCGCGTTGCTGGATGCAATGCAGCTCACCAACAGTTTGGCGGCCCCGTCGTGCTGGTGTGGGACAACTACACCCACCCATCACGTCGACGCCGCGATGCGCGAGCTGGTAGAGGCCCGGCAGCCGCTTCGACCTCGTCGGCGCACTTAGCGCCACCGGCGCGGCCGTGGCAATCGTCTGGGCACTGATCGGCGCACCCGAGCACGGCTGGGCCTCCGCTCAGACCATCGGCTCTCTCACAGTCGGCGTCGTGCTCCTGGCCGCCCTGGCCATGACCGAACGCCGGGTCGCCCACCCGATGCTGGTGCCCGCCCTGCTGCGCGACCGACGCCGCCTGGGCGCTCTCGCCGTGACGACCCTGGTCTTCGGCTCCCAGATCGCCACGTCCTTCCTGGTCGTGCAGTACGTCCAGCGGGTGCTGCACTTCGGCCCCATCGCTGCCGGGGCCGCGTTCTTGCCGATGACGCTGGGCATCTTCGCCATGGCACGCATCGCCCCCAAGCTGGTGGCCCGCTTCGGACAGAAGCCGCTACTGATCACTGGCAACTCTAGACAACAAAGGGTTCTTCGCAAAGGATTCTTCGCGAAGAACCCTTTGCGTTTCGGCCACTCGTGGGCCCCTGCTCATCTATCGACGGTTTGTTGAAGCCGGTGTTTCTGTCGGCACGCGCGTGCAGGTGTCGGAACGAGGGCTTGGTAGCCCACGGGTATCACCGCAAGCCGGCGGGGCCGACCTCGGACCGCCGGCTTCCCCGGGCCTGAGCTTGCGACACACGCAGATTTCTTGCCATAACTAGTTTGTAATGCAAAGCTGATGCCATGGCAGACGCATCTGTGCCCTCGCCGGGCACTCCCCACGAAGTCCTCGCCGGCCTCGGTGACCTGACCCGCCGGGTCCGGGCCGCCCAGCGCGGCGCCTGGTTCCCCCTCCTGCTGCTCGGCGTGCTCACGCTGGGCGGAATCCTGGTCAGCCACTTCACCTTCAAGGTCGAGACCGTGCCCTGCCCGGCGACCAACCCTGCGCCAGGCGCCGGCTGCACCCAGGTCGCGCAGGGCTCGCCGGTCTACTGGCTCATCGGGCTCTCCCTCGCCTACGCCGCCACGGCGACCTTCTACATCCGCCGCTCCCGCAACCGCGGAGTCGGCACCCCGGTCCGGCCGTACATCCTCACCGGGATCGCTCTGCTCGGCGTGGTGATCGCCACCCAGATGTGGGCCACCCGCCACGGGATCCCGCAGGCCGGCGAACACATCGATTTCTGGGGCCTGCACCTCGACCCCCGCTCCGGGGAGACGGGGTTCCTCCTGCGACTCACCGGGAACGCCACGGCCGTTGGGCTGCCGCTGCTGGTGCTGTCCTGGGTGGAACGCAGCCGCACCCTGCTGCTGCTCGCCGCGTTGTACCTGGCCATCGAGCTGGTGCCGCTCACCAGCGGCTGGTCGGGGATCCCGCTCACCTCGTCCTGGTCCGGCGTGCCCCGCTATGGCGTACCCGGTGTGCTGCTCCTGCTCGGCGCGCTCGGGTTCGGCCTGGTCGAGCTGTCCCGTCAGCGCGACGTCTCATGACCGCTCAGCGCGACCCGCACCCCGTCACCGGCCTGGACGACGTCGTCCACCAGCGTGTCCGCCTCGGCATCCTCACCGTCGCCCACCAGGCGCGCCGGGTCGAGTTCGGCTTTCTGCGCACGGCGCTTGGCCTCACCGCCGGAAATCTCAGCCAGCACCTGGCCGTCCTGGAGAAGGCCGGACTGGTCGAGATCGAGAAGGGCTACGAGGGCAAGCGCGCCCGCACCTGGCTCTGCCTCACCCCGGCTGGCGACCGCGCTCTGCAGGACGAGGTCACCCAGCTCAAGCGGCTCATCCACCAGATCGAGCAAGGCGGCTCAGTCCAGGAGTCCTGATCTGGACTCCTGAAAACCGTGGTGAGCCGTGAGCGGCTCGTGCTGGCGTCCGGACGACCCGGACAGCACCTCGGACGCCGGCCATGAAACCTGAGGAGGACACGTGACCATCACATCGGCTACCAAGACGGACTTGACGCGCCGCCGCATGCTCGCAGCCGGGCTGGCGGCGGGGTCGGGGCCGCCGTGCCCATCAGCGCAGCGCGCCAGGCGTGGGCGGCTCCGGCCGCCCCCGGCTCGTCCCAACTCACGCTGCCCAGGCCTACCGGGCCGTACCCCGTGGGCACGGTGGCGCTTCACCTCGTCGACACCTCACGTCCGGATCCCGTGGCCGGCCCCGGGCACCATCGCGAGTTGATGGCCAGCGTCTGGTACCCCGCGTGCAAGGCCGAGGACCTGCCGCGCGCTCCCTGGATGGCCGAGGGCGCGTTGCGGGCGTTCCTGGCGGACGCCGGCTTCCCCCTCGACCCCGCCCTCGGCCCGCTCACCGCCGGGCACGTGAGCGCGCCCGTGCACCATGCGGTCCAGCGCCTCCCCGTCGTCGTGTACTCGCACGGCTCGGGCAGCCACCGCGGCGACCACACCATCATGGTCCAGGAACTCGCCAGCCACGGCTACGCCGTGGTCACCGTCGACCACACCTACGACACGTTTACCGAGTTCCCCGACGGCCGGGTGGTGACCCCGGCCGACTTCCCCCCGATGTACCCGAGGGACTTCGCCGCGGACCTCCGCTTCCTGCTCGACTGCGTGGAGGGGCTCGCCGCTGGGCGCAACCCCGACGTCGACGGCAAGCCACTGCCTCAGGGCCTGCTCGGCGCCCTCAACCCGCAATGCATCGGCGCGTTCGGCTGGTCGAAGGGCGGCACCGCCACCGCGCTCACCATGCTCGCCGACCAGCGCGTCCGCGCCGGGCTCAGCATCGACGGCCCGATGCAGCCGACCATCACCGCCGACCTAGACCGGCCGTTCATGATGATGACCGCCGAGTTCACCCGGGCCGCCATGCCGGACGTCGCCGAGTTCTGGACGCACCTTCGCGGCTGGCGGCTCGACATCCAGGCCGACGGAGCCATCCACAACTCCTACGGCGACAACGCGACGCTGATCCCGCAAGCGGGCAAGATCCTCGGCATGACCGACCAGCAGATCCAGGACTGGGTCGGCACCCTCGATCCGGCCCGGACGGTACGGGTCCAGCAGGCGTACCCGCTCGCCTTCTTCGACCCGCACCTACGGCACCGCCGGAGACACTTGCTCGACGGCCCGAGCGCGGCCTTCCCAGAGGTGAAGTTCCTTCCGTGAAGCGGAGCCACTGCGGTCTCCAACAGCCTCGCGCAGGCCAGGCGATGGCGGGACTCCTGGACGGCGAGCTGCCGGTTCATCAGGCGGCATAGGTGCGCTCAGCACTGCAGAGGCGCCGACCCCGCCGAACTCCGGGCATACGAGATCGCGATCACCCGGGGCAAGCTCACCGAGATCCGTCGGTTCATCACCGGAACCGTCGCCCCGCACGCGGCCCTCCAGCCCAAAGGCCGGTGGATCAAACACCTCAACACCCAGCTCAACTCGGTCGAGTCGACACTCGACGTCATCGCCGACTACACCGACGCCGACGCCTGATCGCCGGGCCCGCCCCCCGTCTTTGAGGGAGGCAAGGATGCCGCGCAGGCGCTGCTACCCCTCTGACACCTGGGACGACGAATGGGCGCTGATCGAACCTTCTCTGAACTAAGCCGTCACGCCGCTTGATGACTTGGGTATCCTGCGGTCGGTGGAAATGGGACTCAACGCAGATGACTGGCTGGCAGATACGCGGACGTCTTATGACACCGTCGCTGCAAGTTACGCAGAGCTGACACGTCACATCTTGGACGAAACACCCGAAGAGTGCGCGATCTTGGCTCTGTTTGCCGACCTGGTGCATGCCCAAGGCGGCGGGCTGGTCGCGGACGTGGGATGTGGAACGGGCAGGATCACAGGCCACCTGCGGAAGCTGGACCTGGATGCGTTCGGCATCGATCTGTCACCTGGAATGATCGATGTGGCCCGTCGTGATCACCCGGGTGTGCGGTTCGATCTCGGTTCCATGACGGACCTCAGCTTGGCTGACGCCTCGGTGACTGGGCTGGTCGCCTGGTACTCACTGATCCACATTCCTGACGACGAGATCAGCTCGGTTCTTGCACATTTCCATCGAGTGCTTCGGCCCGGTGGGCCGTTGCTGCTCAGCTTCCATGTCGGCGATGAGTCGCGGTTGAAGACTGAGGGCTATGGCGGGCACCCGATGAAGGTCTATGTCCATCGCCGGCAGCATGACCAGACGATTGAGTGGCTTAACGAAGCTGGCTTCGCCGTCGAGACGCACAAGACTCTCACCTCCGCCGAGAGCAAGCTGGGAGGGATCATCCTCGCACGTCGTCAACCTTGAGCAGCTCCGCCAGTCGCTTGGCGGAGCCGATCAGGTGGCTCGTGCGGCGATCTCGCCGAAGGTCGGGATCCCGAGGTTGATGGTCGTGGCCCGGCGTCGACGGTCGTCGAGCTGAGCGAGCTTGCTCTCGGTGGCGGCAAGGCTGACGCGCAGACCCTCGGCCTCGCCTAGCCAACCTTCGTGTTCGGCCTCAGTGATCCGCTCGTGCAGGTTGCCGCGGATCTCTTCTAGACGAGGTCGCTGACCAGGGTCGACGCGGAGAACTGGGCAGCGGACGCAGCTGTGTTCATGCTGGCAAGTGGTGCCGTAGGCGCGACCGCAGTCGCCCAGAGCGACCTTCCTCCGCGCGAAGTGGCCAAGGAACTCCTCCCACTCCGCATCGGTTGGGGTGCGGTACTCCTCGCTGGGCCGCAGTGCCCGGCGGCGGGCGATGAAGGCCCGGTGGCCGTTGATTGCTTCTTCGGGGTAGACCGCCTTGTAGCCCATGGTGGTGTTGATGTTCTTGTGGCCGAGGATGAGCTGGGCGATGTGGGGCGGCATCCCATTCATGATCGCTTCTGTGGTGAAGATTCTCCGGAAGTCGTGTGGCTGATAGTTCAGAGGCTGGCCGGCCACGTCGGTAAGGCCAGCAGCTTGGAGGGTCTCGTTGAGCGCCTTCCGGATGGTCTTGGAAGAGACAGCCCGCCGCTGACCACCACTGGACCACTGGAAAAGCAGCGGAGTTGGCGGAAGCCAGATCTTCTCCAGGCCGTCGTAGAAGGGGACCAAGGGGATGGCCCCACTGGCCTCACGGACCCGGCTGACGATCGCGCTGAGGACGTCAGCGAGTTCCGGGCTGACAACCAGAAGCCTCTCCTCGTCGGTCTTGGACGGGGCGATCTGCAGAAGCGGGATGAGCTCGCCGGTAGAGGGGAGGGTGTACTGGGTGATGCCGGCTGGTGAGCAATTCCTCGGCGCGGGCCCCGGTGGAGACCCAGAACGCGAGCAGGGCCCGGTCGCGGTTGTACTTCAGCGCGGCGAACAACGCGTTGAACAGCTCGTCCGGGATCCGCCGCGGGATGCGCTTGGGCACCTTCGGCCGGTAGCGACCGTGCCGTTCGGGACGGAACGGCTCCAGCGGATTGTGGTGTGCGTGAGCCCGGGAGGTGCGGCGTGAGCGATCGAGAGGGAAGGGGTTGATGATTGGGCCGGTGCCTTCGTCGAGGTGAAAGTCGTAGAAGGTCCGCAGCACCGTTTCGCAGTGGGCCCTCGTGGAAGGCGCGTACTTCCGGCCCGGGGCTGATCTGCCGGTGACCGGGTTCGGCGCCCCCGGCTCCGCCCTCGGGGCCGGCACCGTGGGCGCAGTGATGCCTTTGCGCTGGTGGCGCCAGTGCACGCGTACCGGCTTGTCGGTGAGCTGGAGCCACCGGCAGAAGTCGCGGGCCTCGGCTCTGGTCGCCTGATCCCAGCGCACATCGACGGCCCAGAGGAACCGGTACCACCGCAGCAGGTCCATCCCGTACGAGCGGATCGTCGTTGCCGGCTTCGATGCGGCCTGCAGATCAGCGAAGAACATCGCTACTGGCAGGACGAACTGCCCGTCGGCGTCTAGCAGTTGGTATGGCTCGGCAGCTTCGCCGGTCTCTTCCAGGCGCCCGATCTGCGGCACGACGAAGGCCGCCAGGTTCCGGCTCAGTCCTTCAGCATCCTTCGCGCACCGGCTAACGCCAACACGCTGAATAGGTCACTGAGCTGCAGAAACATCAATGCTAGTTCAGTCAATACACCACTGCTGCCGGTTCCGGCCTGTGAGACCCCGGCCGGCGGCCGTCCGGAGAAGCACCCCCGCCGGGAGATCGTGGACGCCATCCGCTACGTCGTGGATACGGGCTGCAAGTGGAGGGCCGTGCCCAAGGACTTCCCGCCCTGGCGCACGTGTTACGGGTACATGGCCCGCTGGGCCGCCTGCGGCGTCATCGGGCAGATCCGTGACCAGCTCCGCAAGCGGATCCGCCGCGAGATGGGCAAGGCGCCCGGAGCGGTCGCCACCGTCATCGACTCGCAGTCGGTCAAGGCCGCCGAGACCGTCGGCAAGGACTCCCGCGGCTACGACGCCGGCAAGAAGATCAACGGCCGCAAGCGACACCTGGTCGTGGACACCAAGGGCCTGCCACTGTTCGTCATGGTCACCCCGGCCGACATGACCGACCGCAACGCGGCCAAGGAAGTGCTGTTCCGGCTGCGGCTGATGCACCCCGAGATCACCATCGTCTGGGCCGACTCCGCCTATGCCGGACAGCTCGTCGACTGGGCGAAGACTTTCCTGGGCCTGACGATCAAGACCGTCAGCCGGCCGAAGAACGTCCCCGGGTTCGTCGTCCTGCCCCGGCGCTGGGTCGTCGAACGTTCGCATGCGTGGGTCATGCATGCCCGCAGACACGCGCGCGACTACGAACGGCTCGTCCAGCACTCGGAATTCTCTGAACTATGGATCGGATCTCGCGGGACCCCGCTTGTGGGGTTGCCTCCTTGGTAGGTCATGATGCGGCGATGAGCATGCAGCATCCCCGGGAAGTTGGCCACGAGCACGTCGTGGCCCGGTATGTCGCTGGTGAACGGCGATATCTCGAACTGCTGGGAGGTAATTTCCTTCGCCTCGGGGAGGAGGCACGGGCTGCCTTCGTAAGCGCGCTGCAAGCTGACTCTCTCCAGGTGAGCGACCAGGAGATCAGAGCACTCCTTGCGTATGAATGGCGTTCCCGACTGACCGCTGCGTGGTTGGTCGGCGTGGCCCGGCGGGTTGAGTGGCGTGAACGCATCGGCGGCCTTCTGCTGGCTAGTGAACTCACCTATGCAGGTCAGGGCTACTGCTTTGCGCTCGCCCGGTTCGGCAGCCAAGATGATGCGGACATCCTTGTGTCCTATTTGAACCGGTATCTTCCGCAGTTGGAATGCAGGTATGACCAGGGACCCGCCCTTGGAGCTCTCATGAGGCTGGATTCCCAGCTGGGCACAAGTCACTCCGCGCGATTCGTTGCTCCGGACGGCCCCTGGGAACGGTGGGTTGATGCCCTTCCGCATACGCGCGGGACCGCGACCGCGTGGGCGGACGGCTCCAGAGCAGCGATCGACGCATGGTGCGGGCCTTGGGACGCTTGACCTGTCGCTCATGACGCGGAGAACGGTGTCGGCCGTCAGGTGTCGGTGGCGCGTCCCGCGATCTGGTTGAAGGTGGGCATCCCGAGATCGACCGCCGAAGCCGCGCGGGCTGTGGCGGCGTCCATCTGGACGAGCTTGTCGTTGGCGCCGGCGAGGCTGGTTTCGAGGCCTTCGACTTCGCCGAGCCAGCCTTCCCGCTTGGCCTCGGCGATGCGGTCGATGAGGTTGTCGCGAATCTCGATGAGCCGGGGTCGTTCGGCAGGGTCAGGCCGGAGTATGGCGCATCGCAAACAGGCGTGCTCATGAATGCAAGGGGTGGAGAAGGCCCGGCCGCAGGTGCCGATGGAGAGCTTGCGCTTCTCGAAGTGGCCGAGGAAGGAGTCCCATTCCTCATCGGTGGGTGTGCGGTATTCCTCGCTGGGCCGGGAGGCTCGGCGGCGGGCGATGAAGGCCCGGTGAGCTTCGATGACCTCTCGGGGATAGACCGCGAGGTATCCCATGGTCGTGTCGATCACGCGGTGGCCGGCGACGAGCTGGGCGATGTGGGGCGGCATTCCGTTCATCACCGCGTCTGTGATGAAGATTCTTCGGAAGTCGTGCGGTTGCATGGTCAGCGGCTCGCCGCTCGCGTCGGTCAGACCTGTGTCGGCCAGGGCATGGGTGACGTAGGTCCGGATGCAAGTCGGGTGCATCGCCCTGTTCTCGATGCCGATGCGGTGCTGGAACAGCAGCGGCATCGGCGGGTTCCAGACGCGTTCGTGAGGGTCGTAGGCGGCAACCGATGCGACGATGCCGTCGCTGTCGCGGACCCGCATGATGATTCGGCTCAGGACGTCGGCCAGCTCGGGGGTCACCAGGATCAGGCGCTCCTGATCGGTCTTCGACGGGGCGATCTGCAGGAGTGGGACGAGCTCGCCGGTGGTCGGCAGCCGGTACTGGATGAGCGAGTGGTGGCTCAGCTCACACAGTTCCTCGATCCGAATGCCGGTGTGACGCAGGACTTCGACGGCGGCCCAGGCCCAGAACGCCTTGTGCTCCTCGTGAGTGAGGTCACGCCGGACGGCCCGGGCTGCGGTCCTGGGCGCTTCAAGCTCCTGGGCCCAGACCCTGGCGCCAGACGCGGACTTCAGCACCGGCCGGAAGAGCCTCTGGCCCTCGGCGCTGAAGACGGTGCCGGGCTCGGCCTGCCGCGCGGCTGCGAGGAGCGCCGCGGCCCGGAGACGGTTGCGTTGGCTAGTGCTGACAAGGAGCGGGAGTACGGGCAGTCGTTCCCGTGTGCGCTGGTCCATCTTGGCCTTGACGCGGCGCTGGTGCTTCTTCTGGTTCGCTTCCGCGCTGGTGACGGGGCTGGGGGCTGCCCAGGGACCCCAGCGTGCGGGGTCCTCAGCGGCCCACTGCGCGAGGTCGAGGTAGAACGCCCGCACCGTCGTCAGATCCGATCGCGCGCTCTCCCGCGGGCTGGTGACTGAGACCGTGCTGCCATCGGCCCTTCGAACTTTCGTCGTCTTCGTCCGGTGTCGTGTCTTCCAGGCGGAGGCAACCTCCGGCAGCAGTCGAAGGGAGTCGATGCCCGGGTGGTGGGTTTCCAGGTCCCTCCAGAAGAGGCTCCCCAACACGCGGGAGACGGCCGCGAGCGACGTGTAGTCCAGGACGGCCTGGCGCTCGCACAGGTAGTCCACGAACAGGTCGCGTACCGGTTTGCAGGCGATCTCGTAGCGGTCGATCATCTCCGCCACGCTGAGCTGGCCTTGTCCTGCGGTGAAGGCCCGGATCGTTGAGGGCGCGTCCGGAGGGAAGACGCCCGCCTTGTGCAGTAGCCGGTAGAACGCGGTTCGGTCGCTGGTCGCTGCGTGGGCGACGTCCTGGGCTTCCAGGATGTTCACGCAGTCCCCGACCGTGATGTCGCTGATGCCGCCGCCGTTGCTGGCGAGGATGACCGCGATTCGGTGCCGGGCGATCCGCAGTACGGCCGACGGGACCTTGTCGGACGCCGCTTGGGCACTCAGACGCTCGAAGCCCTCCAGGTCACGGGCCGATGCCATCGCCCGTCCGAGATGCTGTGAAGTGCGGCTGAGGAGCCATGCCGACGTGGGACGGATGACGTCCCCGCAGATCAGCATCAGGAGCCCCGGCGACAACTGCGAGTCGCGCAGGACCAGCCCGTGGGTCCGGGTAAACCACTGCCGGGGCAGGTCGAGCCAGCCCTCCCTCGGCAGCCTCTCGGCTCCCGTGGAGGTCCAGCGTTCCTGCCACGTGTCTCCGGGTTGAGCCTCCAGCCAGGCCAGTACGTAGCGGACGCCGCGACACCGGGACCTCGTCGTGGCCTCGTTCTGCGCGGTGAAGGGACGCTGTGCCAAGCGGCGCACGACCTCGTCCATGGACGCCTGGGTGGCTGGCCAGGAGACGGACGGGGCCCGAGCGGGGAACTTCTCTCTCAGCGCTGATTGTGCTTCCCCGAATCGCCCTCGTTCTACGGCCTTCAGCGTCGACGGGTTGTCCTCGATGGTGGTCACGCGTTGGGCCTTCCGAACAGGATGTCCATCGAAGCGGGGTCGTAGCCGGGGGCGGGCAGCGGTGGTCGCGGCTGCTCGGTGGCCTTCTTCTCCTGCCGGGCGTGGTGGGCAAGCATGTGCCCGACGATCTCGTCGGAGGCGGGGGTGAGGTAGATCTGAAGGGTGGTCAGCTGCTTGTGGGCGAGGACCCACTGCACGTCGGTGAGGCGGACGAGGGGATCGCTGGTCATGCGGTAGGTCGCCGTGTGGCGGAGGTCGTGCAGGGACCAGTTCGACCCGAGAAGTTCCTGGACACGGATGAACATCGCCCTGGCCGCCGGGTACTCCAGCGGTCTCCATGGGCGCCGGAGCGTCCACCAGAGTGGGGCATTGCGCCCCCGGGGCACCCCGCGGCGCCAGGCTTCCTCCTGGGCGAGCCTCAGCCAGACGAACGCGTCCGGCGAAGCCGGCACCCGCTGGTAGTCGCGAGTGCCCTTGCGGATGACGCCGATGACCTGCTCGCCGGGCAGGGCATCGCGGTTCGTACTGGTCAGCAGCTCTTCCGCGCGTACGCCCGTGGAAATCCAGAAAGCGAGCATCGCGCGGTCGCGGTTGTACTTCAACGCAGCGAAGATCGCGTTGAACATCTCATCCGGGATTCGTCGCGGGACCCGTTTCGGGACCTTAGGCCGATAGCGGCCGCTCCGCTCCTGTTTGAACCGCTCCATCGGGTTGTGGTGGGCGTTTGCCCGGCCGGCTTGGCGGGAGCGGTCCAGGGGGAACGGGTTGATGATCGGTCCGGTGCCCTCGCGCAGGTGGAAGTCGTAGAAGGTCCGCATGACTGTCTCGCTGTGAGCCCTCGTGGTCGCCGCGTACTTGACGCCCGGCGACGACTTCCCCGTCACAGGATTCGGTGTCCCCGGTGCCGGCCTTACGGCTGCAGACCCCTTCGGTCCTGCCGTCTCCGATTGGAGCTGGCGACGCCAGTGCACACGCACGGGCTTGTCGGCCAGCAGCATCCAGCGCATGAAGTCCCTCGCCTCGACGCTGGTCGCCCGGTCCCACCTGACGTCGAGCACCCAAAGGAATCGCAGCCAGCGCAGCAGATCCAGCGCGTAAGAGCGTAGGGTCGTGTCTTCGCGGCCGGCGGCCTGGAGGTCCTTGAAGAACGCCTGAGCCTCCGTGCAGACCTGCCCGTCCTTGTCGATCAGCTGGTACGGATCCCAAGGGTTACCGGTCTCTCGTAAGCGACCCCACTGCGGCAGCTCCAGAGCAGATAGATCACGCTCGGCTCCCTCGTTCTCAGGCATGCCCGGAAGCTAGCAGCAACATCCTCCATACCGTGCCTGAACTGGGAAAACGCCCAAGCTAGTTCAGTCAACAGGAATCGCTCATCACCTGGGCTGCAATCACGTTGATGACCAGGCGGATCACCCGCCGAAGCTCTCGCAGGAGCGGACAGCCGGCCTTCCGCGAGGCCCACCGCGACTGATCCGATCGGCACTGACGGTCAGCAGTGCCACCGAGAAGTCACCGGGCCTTCAAGTCAGCCCAATTCTCGCACCACCACGACGACTTCATCAGCGCAACCGGCAACATCGAGACCGGTGTCCTGTTGCCCAGAAATCCCAGGTCGCGCTGCCGGACAGCATGGCCGGAGTCGTCCTGCGTCCACCAGGCCGGCACGCTCTGCTCGACGGGGTCTGTAGTGTGCGGCAATGACAAGAAGCGAGAGGCTCGCGGAGCAGTTGGACTGGTACTGGCGCAAGAACCTGCGGCCGCGGCTGGACGGTCTTACCGACGAGGAGTACTTCTGGGAGCCGGTGCGCGGCTGCTGGAGCATTCGCCCACGTGGCACGTCGGCCGCACCGACGTCGGCGGGTTCAGGGGAGTGGACGATGGACTCCGCGTCCCCTGCCCCGGAGCCAGCGCCGGTGACCACGATTGCCTGGCGGCTGGCGCACATCATCGTCTCGTGCCTGGCCTATCGGGTCGAATGGTACTTCGACGGCCAGGACTTCGACGCCGAGGCGTTCGCCTACGCGGGGACCGCTGACGAGGCGCTAAAACAGCTCGATGAGATGTACGGGAGATGGAACGCGGGGGTCCGCGAACTCTCGGACGCCGACCTAGAAAATCCGCCCGCGATGGGTCCCGAGCCGTTTCCCATGGAGAACAGGGTCCTGCACGTCAACAGGGAGCTGATCCATCACGGCGCCGAGATTTCCCTGCTGCGCGACCTCTACCGCTGGCAGGACGGAGCCGCACCACACCGAATATGAGCCGGGTGCGGTGCCAAGCAGCAGTCGACCAGCCGCCCCCGCCACCCAGACCCCGCCGTTCGAACTCTGAGCTGGGCAAACGCCCAGACGCCGCAGGTGGTCATGTCATGCCCAGCTCAGAACCAGGCACTGAGCTTGTTCTTTATCTACCAAGATCTGCCCGGCTTGCCGATGGCTTTGAGGGTCTCGGGGCGCTTGACGGTCCGGCCGGCGTCGTAGCGGGGTGCTCGGTGTTTGTCTTGCGTAGCCGCAGACATCAGGCTTCGGACCCTGTCCGGACAGCTGAGGCCGGGCGAACATCTGCCATGTGTGCGCAACCTCCACGTAGCCAGAGCGGACGTGGCGGTACGTCACCGTTTGGATCAGGCGAGCCGCCCAACAGGGCTTCCCCAAAGCGCCTTTGGCACCCGAGCGACCGATGTTCGCGGTCTTGTAGGCTCCGGCCATGGACCTAGGACCCCTTGAGCCCCATGGTGTCGAACTCATAACTGGGCTCGCCTGTTTCGGCGTTGTATTCGGCGTATTCGCAAAGTTCCTCCTTCCACGCATCGAGAAGGTCATGGCGGAACGCGACGACGCCATCGTCGGTACCCGTGACCGTGCTACGGCCACCAGGCGCGAAGCCGACGGCATCCATGCCGAGTACAAAGCGCAACTCGCTGAGGCCTACCGAGAACTCGCTGCAACTCGCCAAGAGGCCCGAGAGCAGGGAGCCGCGATCATCGCCGCCGCTCGAGAAGAAGGACAGCGGCAGCGGGATGCCCTGGTGGCGGACGCCCATGCCCAGCTCAACGTGGACAGGGCCCTCGCCACAGCCGCTTTGAACGAGAACGTCAGGTATCTCGCCGTGGAGCTTGCGAGCCGAATCGTCGGAGAGCCCCTTGACGTCTTCGCCCGCAACAGCGACGTCATCGACCGGTTCTTCGATGAGCTGACCGCAGAACATTCCAAAGGCACCGCGGCCTGAACTCGGCTTGTTCTGCTTCTTCCGGTCTCGAAAGGCGTCTCGAACTGGGTCGTTCACCTGGGGGTTCGCCGGACGTGGGGGCGGCCTTCGTCTGATCATGTGCTCCGACCAAGGTGCACGTGACCACGACGAAGGCCGTGAGGGTGAGTCTGCTGCCTGATGCTGTCCGGAGGGAAGCGTTCGCGGAAGCGTCATGCTTCCGGGGAGAGTTCTACGAGTGTCTGACTGCCCGGCGCGACGCGTTGTTCGAACTCACCGACGCGGTGCTGTGTGCGGACGATGCGGTGAAGTCCCCGGTGGACTTGACGTTGTTGCCCGAGCATCGTCGTGGGCACGGAGCGTTGTACGGCGGCTTGAACCACGGCCGGATCGACGTCGGCCGGCTGCGGGCGGTGCTGGCCGGGCTGTCGCTGCCGCGTTTCGACGGTGGGCGCCTGGTCCAGGCGGTCGATGTGTCGCCGTGGCTTCGCTCGGACGCGCCGTGCTCGGCGGAGCGGCTGTTCTGCCACGTCTATGGCCGTGCAAAGGCGGCGTCACAGTTCATCCCGGGCTGGCCCTACTCCTTCGTGGCCGTGCTGGAGCCGGGTGCCACGTCCTGGACCGCGATCCTGGACGCGGTGCGGCTCGGCCCTGCGGACGACGCGACAGCGGTCACCGCCGAACAGCTACGGGGTGTCGTCGAGCGGCTCGTCACCGCGGGCCAGTGGCAGACCGGGGACCCGGCCATCGTGATCGTCAGCGACGCCGGCTACGACGTCACCCGCCTGGCCTGGGTGCTGCGCGACCTGCCCGTCGAGCTGGTCGGCCGCGTCCGCTCCGACCGTGTCATGCGTCTGCCGAAGCCGCCAAGGATGCATGGCGTCAACGGCCGGCCGCCCAAACACGGCCCGGAATTCCGCTTCACCAAGCCGGAGACCTGGCCCGAACCCGCGATCACCACCGTCACCGACACCACCAACTACGGCAAGGCCGAGACCCAGGCATGGGACCGGGTCCACCCAAGGCTCACCCACCGCTCCTCCTGGCTCGACCATGACGGTGAACTCCCGCTGGGCGAGGGAACGTTGACGCGGTTGAAGGTAGAGTATTTGTCGAAGGGTCGGGATGCCCCGCCGGTGTGGTTATGGTCCTCCAAGACCGGCGCGACCCCGGACGACGTGGACCGTTTCTGGCAGGCATTTCTCCGCCGCTTCGATCTGGAGCACACATTCCGTTTCGCGAAGCAGACCCTGGGCTGGACCACTCCGAAACTCCGTACCCCTCAAGCCGCGGACCGCTGGACCTGGATCCTGATCGTCGCCCACACCCAACTCAGGCTCGCCCGGCCACTCGCCACCGACCTCCGCCGACCCTGGGAGAAACCCGCCACCTCCGACCGGCTCACCCCCGCCCGCGTCCGCCGAGGGTTCAGGAACATCCGCGCTCACCTGGCCTGCCCGGCCCGTGTTCCCAAACCCCGAGGCACCGGCCCCGGACGGCCACCCGGCGCCAAGAACAAACACCGGGCACCCCGCTACGACGTCGGAAAGACCGTCAAACGCCCCGAGACCCTCAAGGCCATCGGCAAGCCCGGAAGATCCTGGTAGATAAAGAACAAGCTTAGCTCCCGACGTAAGGGCCGGTTCAGTCGCCTCACCCCCCTCATCAGGTCACTGTGCCCCTGCATCCCCGGAAGCGATCCGTGATGCGCATCTCTGCACCCGCCAACGGCGCCAGCTCCTTGCAAGGTTCGGGATCACTTTCCGGCTCCCTGTCCGTGCAGCAGCCGTCCGGCGTGACGGCAGGCTTGTCACGCATGCCTGTTGCCCTCAGCGGGTTCGTCGGGACGGTTCAGGACGGGCATGGGGTAAGCCAGATACAACGGATTATGGACCAGGGCAGGCAATGACTGCTTCCCGCAGCACGCAGACCTCCAGCGGATGCATCCACCCGGCCCGCACGGCTCAGCCACATGCCCGGGCATAGGGCTCGTCGGCGGTAGCAACCACAACGGCGTGACGCACGTGCTGTACTCCCAGACGCACGTCAGCAGCCCAAGGAACCGCAGGTACTCGTCGGCGCGGCGGGTCACACGCCCAGCAGAGCAGTTCCGACAGAGAGGGACAGGTCGGTGGCGGTCCTGCTGTTCGAGCGCTCGACAACGATGCTGAGCCGGTGGCTGCCCTTGCCCAGGCCAGTAGCAGGGCGGCGAGCATCTTGACGGTGCGGCCCACGGCGGACGCCGTGACGACGTCTCCGACAGCCCAGGCGGCCTCGCGTCCGGCCTCGGCGTCCAGGGTGGCCGCCACCAGGACGCGGTTTCAGTTCTCGTCGACGCGGTGCTGCGCGGCTGTCGCGCCGGTCGCGTGAGCTGATGAGGCAGGGCGGCTGCTAGTGCGCCTAGCGGCCGCCCTGCCGACCTGGCGTGCTGAGAACACCAGGACTGTTTCAATAGCGCCGGCCGACGGGAGACGTGTCGCGGCCGGAACCTAGCGGTAGATCAAAAGCCGGTCAGGAGTCCTCATGGCCAGTTATCAGCCAACTGTCATAGGTCGGTGCGAGAGTTGATAGACGGCTTGTCGTTACCCGGGCGGTGGCGACACCAACCGTTCGTCAGGTACCAGGCGCGGGATCGGTTGGAGGCCGGTAGTACTGTGTAGTCCAGACTGTCGCGGCGCAACTTGTTCAGAGGCCCGGAGAGCAGCGCGCACCGGCGACGCGCAGCGAGGGCCGAGTCGATGCATATCCGCCACGCCCAGGGGATCTCCGTGCTCCCATCCCTAACCCCCCTGGAACCAGGGTCGTTGGGCTCAGTAGGCGACGAGACCGCTGGTGGGGCGGTCGAAGTGCAAGTAGAAGTAGGTGCCGTCGAGGACGTCGGTGGCAGCCGTGCCCCAGGTCCCGCCGGTGATCCAGGTGGCCTTGTTGCACGCTCCCGTCGTAAGGAAGCATGTCTGGACCCACATGCCGGCGTTGGGCTTGACGTTGATGTCCCCGCAGTTGGAGGTGGTGCGGGCATAGGATGTAGCAGGCCACGTGTTGTCGCTGGCCGTGCTGAAACTCTTCGCGCTGCCGTAGCAGCTCGCTGCTACAGCAGGTGCCGCGTTGGCCGATGTGCCGGTCGCGGCCGTGAGCCCGCCTGCTGCAAGGGCCGCTGCTGCCAGAACCGTGATACCGCGCGAGCGGATGTGCATGTTCCCTCCCGTTTGTGTCCGCCGTGCCACCCGACGCGGAGTGCGGGTAGGCGGGGCAAGAGACAGCAGCGTGCCACCCGAAGCCAAACCTCTCATGTGCAAGCAGCGCACTCTGATTAACACAGGACGCACCACCACGCCTCTACTGAACTTGAAGGCGTGATGTCGGACGATCACGGCCCTCTGTCTGCAGAAGTCCTGGAAGGCTTGGGATGCGCCTGAGCAGCTGAGGGAATGGTCTCTGGGGGGAAAGTGATCAAGCACATGGATACCGGCTGAGGGTGCAGTTGCGTCAGGGGAGATTGGCGTGGTCGACCGAGTCGATATCGCCGATGGCTACATCGACCCTGCAAACTGGTCGGCGGTCGGCTCCGTATTCACCCTTGTCGGCGGCTACGCAGGTAGCCAACTTCGCCTCAGCACTCGCCCGAGTCACCTCGATGAAGCAAGGATCCGCGCAGCTGCACGCCCTTACGGTCTCGGAAGAAATTGAGCTTCGGGCGTGCTCGCCTGGAGGCTCGGCTGGTGGGTGATCAGCGGGTGGTGTCGCGGACGAGGACGAGTTCGGTGCTCGTCCGGCGGCGGGTGGCCCGCTGCGCGGATCGGTCGGAGACGAGCGAGGCGATCGCGAGATGGGTCTCGGCGTAGGTATCGCGGCGTCCGGTGAATCGGCGCAGGGGTGCCCACTGGCGGAGCTCGGCGTTGGTGTGCTCCACGCAGATTCTCGCCGAGACTGCCGCCGCCGTGTCTCGCGCCAGGCGTGCTTGTCACCGTCGCACGCCTCGTCCTTGGGCTTCTTCGGTGGGGTGCTGACCTGGCCGGGGAATTCTTTGGCCAGCCCGAGGTAGCCGGAGTCGACCTTCGCCTTCACGCCGAGACGGATGCGGAACTGCTCGGCGATGCCCTCGGTGCGCACGGCGGTCTGGTCGTGCATCCGGCCCGGGCGGACCACGCCGGACAGCAGCAGGCGGCCCTGGCCGTCGCTGAACGTGGTGGTCTTGATGGTGTTCTGCTTGCGTTTGCCGGAGACGAAGGCCCGGCGCCCGGGGCGGTCGGCCTGCGGGCGGCGGACCTGGGTCTCGGCCCCGTCGAGCCGCAGCTCAACACCCTCCGCCTCGGCATAGGCGAAGACGTCCCCCAGCATTTTCAGCCGCAGGCCGGGCCGGTCCGGCACTGCGAAACCACGGGCCGCCAGCAGCGGGCGGACCTGGCGGATGGCCGCGGAGACGGTGGAGCGATCCACCTCGAAGAGCTCGGCGAGCACCATGTGCGGCAACTGATCAGATGGACCAGGGTGACCAGCAGCCGATCGAGGAAGACCAGCTTGGGCTTTCGGCCAGCACCCTCCGCCCTCCGACGCTCCTCGCCCCGGGCCTCGCGGAGCGCGGACTGCCGGGCGGCCTCCCACGCACTGGCGAGCTCGGCGAACAACTCGCCGAAATGTGCGCGTGAGACGCCGGACAGGGCAGGATGGGAACAGGCCGCGCGGGCCCAGGTCAGCTTCACAACTCACCCAACCTGTGCGGCCCTTCTCATGTCACGGCCCGACAAGGACGCCCACGATTCCGCCGCGGCCGTACAGCTACCCGGCCTGGATCGCGTCAGCCGGGATCTCGAAGACGAGCTCGAGCCCGTCGCGCTCGTTCCCCTGCTCGCCAACGCACGTGAAACCGAAGCCCGCGATGGTGGCCAAGGAGGCGTCGTTGCCGGATCCGATCCTGGCGCGCACGGTCCTGACACCGGGTTCGGCGGCGGCCCTGACGAGCAGCGCTGCCAGCATGGCGCGGGCATAGCCCTGGCGGCGGTACCCGGGCACGACGGTGTAGCCGACCTCGACCATGCCGGCCTCATCCGGCGGCCCATGGAACCCGGCGTCGCCGACAACGGCCCCGTCCGGCTCGGACACCGCGGCCCGCACGATCCAGGGCGCGACAGAGGGGTCCTCGGCGAGCTGGCCAGCGCGATAGCCGAAGATCCCGCGGGCCCGGTCAGAGACGAAGTACTCGTCAAGGGCGACCCCGGCCTCGGCGCTGCCGCCAGCGAGGTCACCCTCGGCAAGCGCCCGGAGCGCCCTTGCGCTGAGCTCGACGAAGCGGACGCGTTTGGGGATGGAGAGAAGTTCGCTAGTCATCGCGGAGATGCTCGCCCAGCACCGCAAGGCTGTCCACCGCTTTACGGACTCGGCGGACACGGTGATCGTCCCGGATGGACCGTCCGTGACACCGCCTGACTGTGAACGAGCCGCCAGGCTGGCACGCCCGAAACTCAATTTCCCCCGAAGTCGTTAGAGGTCACGCAGATAGGCCCCTTGGTACTGGTGGGCTCACATATTCAACTGTCGCGAGTTCCTCAGGTCACTGCGTACATCAACTGCAGAGAGTGACGTGCCCTCTTGGTCGGCGAATGCATCGGCGACGTAGGAGCCGCAGCAGCGAGGGTGCGGGACTCGGTTGTCGCAGCCGGAGTCCCGCACCCGCTTCCTGTCTCGCGAGGTCGGGGCTACATCAGGTCGATGCGTTCCTGGGCGATTGGGTAACCGGCCCTCGCGAAGTGGGCGGCCATCGGGACATTGGTCTGGTCCGTCCCGGCCACGATGCGGTCCACGCCCTCGTCGGCGAGCTTGTGCGTGGCCTCGACGAGCAGGTCGTAGGCGTATCCGTGGCCGCGGTGCTCGGGCACCACGCCGATGTAGCCGATGAGAGGGTCGCCATAGTGGCGGCCGGGGACGCTCAGGCCGACGAGTTCCCCGGCGGGGTCATAGGCCAGGCGCCACCACTCGCGCGGGCTCGGCAACCAGCGTAGATAGTCGAGTTCTTCCTGGGCGGCGGCTTCCAGCCCTGATGTGGCGATGGTGCGGCGCACATGGGCGTCGAGACTGCCCTGGTGGATACGGCGGAAGACGTCGAGGACCGCCGCGTCGTCGGGCTCGGGACGGAATTCGAGGCGGTCCGGGCGCACGGGCACGCCGCAGTCCGGTGTCCAGCGGTAGCGGAAGCGCTCGACCAGAGGGGACAGACCCGCGGCGACGGCCGCGTCGATCCGGGCCTGGGCTTGTTCCCGGACCGCGGGGATGTCGCGCCAGCCGGGCGGCAGTTTGAGGGAGTACTGGGCGTACAGCGGCGAGGCGCGGAGCAGTTGTGCGGCTGCACTGGCATCCGTGAAGTCGAACCAGTCCAGAGCAACCGGGTTGTCGTCCTCCGGCCCGGCCCACCAGGCGGCGCGCGCGACGACGATACCGTCGCGCAGAGCCACCCAGGTCCACTCGGGGCGGTACTCGCCGGCGGCGGCCATCCCACTGTAGGTGTCACCGAAGGCGGCAAAGCCGACCAGACCGGGATCGGGCAGAGATTCGAAAAGTGCTTCCTCGCCCGCGGCGAGGGGGCGGATGACCAGATCGGTCATGTGAGAGGTCCTTTCGGGCAGCGATGCGCTCCCGTTCAGATCCTCGGCGCCCTCGGAACGGGGTGGGAGCGCATGAGAGTCAGCTGGCTCACGGTTCCCACCTCCTTTTGCGATCGAGGACGCTAGCGCAGCGTAACAGCGTGATCGAATCGCCGACAACACCAGCCGTCCAGCCGCACGCACTACATCTCGGCTCGCCCGAACGGGACTTGGGGGGACCGGAACTATCAGTAGCGGCAGCGGTGATATGGCGGGGGGACGCGGTCAGAGAGCCAGAGTTCCTACAGGTCGGGAACGTGGCTGTCAGAGGTCACAAGGACAACGGGGAGGTCTACGAGGTCAGCTCGCTGCCGCTCGGGAAGCCCGGCGGTTTGCTGTAGCTTCGATCACATCCCGTTGGAGGGCAGGCCCAGACCTACGTGTGAGGGAGCGGTGGTTGTAGCCGGGCGAGAGGGAGCCCCTGCTGCTCGGTCGTCGGCAGGGGTTTCGTGCTGTTCGGTGGCTCCCGGCAGCCTCTGCGTAGCGCGCAGGTCCGGACCGTCTGGCGTCCCGACCTGCCCATTCGACCACCCGGCAGCCCACTTCATCCCTTTCGTCGGCCCGTAGTTATCCCTGCTCGGCGGGACTGTGTGAGGGGTGATGGAGGCTTTGCAGGTGCCGGATACGACCGCAGCGTCTCTGTACTGCCTTCGCTGTCGGCTGCTCGGGTTCAGACGCCACTAAAGGGCGTACCACGGGCACTGGTCCTCGCCTCCGGCGAGCGGTGTCCATACGTCTGCGGAGGGTCCGTGTGCTTCGAGGTCCTCGAGCACGGCTGCGCCGAGGGGCACGTCGCGGGCGAGGGCGGCGACGAGGGGGTGCTGGGCGGCCATGGCTTGGAGATCACTGATCCGGTGGTGCAGGACGTATGGGGAGGCGCCGGTCAGTACGAACAGGACTCGGGGGAAGACGGGGTACCAGCGCAGCCAGGCGGCGCCGGATGGCTGGCGGGCGCGCTGGCGGCCGGCGGGCTGGGGTTCGTAGGTCCAGAGCCGGGCGTATTCGATGAGCTTGGTGGCGAGGCGTTCGCTGCCCATGGTGGCCCGGTCGACTTCGATGAAGGCCCGCAGTTTCGTGCGCTGTTCGCCGCGGATGAGGGTGTAGTGCAGGACGGCGTCCGTGATGACTTTCTCGCCGTCGCTCAAGGGGTGGGCGACCTCGGGTGTCCAGTCGAGGTGGCCGTGTTCGTCGCCGCGGCGGCGGGCGTCTTGGGCGAAGGCGAGGTGGGCGCGGACCGCGGTGAGGGTGTGCGGGGTCTTCAGGGAGGCGGCGGTGGCGGAGGTGACGGGGTAGGGGGGTCGGCCTCGCATCTCGGGGAAGTCGCGGGCCAGTCGGGCGCCTTCGCTGGTGAGGTACCAGGCGCGGGTGCGGTTCGACTGGGGCAGCACGGTGTAGTCGACCAGGTGGTGGCGGCGCAGTTTGTTCAGCGGGGCGGAGATGCTCTGGCGGGTGGCTTCGGGCCGGAGCAGGGTGTGGAGTTGGCTGGTGGTGGCCATGCGGTGCTGGGCGAGCGCGGCCAGGAGCTGGTGGGGCAGCCGTTCGCCGGGACGCGGCGTGTGCCGGGCATGCACGGGTTCGAGGGCGGGCGTGAGGGTCATGTGTATTCCTTTGCTTTGTCCAGTGATACGGCCGGCGTGCGGCGGGTGGGGGTGTGCTGGGCGAGGAAGGCGTTGACGCGGTCCAGTTGGGTGGCGGCCCGTTCGGTGAGCTGGTCGAGGGGTTGTGCTCCGGCGGTGGTGCGGGCCGTGTGCTCGAGGCGGGCGACGTCGCGGGGGCGGGCGTAGTCGGCGAAGACGTCGTCCAGGTGCGGGCCGGTGACCTGGACGGGGCCGATGCGGCGGCCGTGGACGGTGAGGGTCATGTAGTGCTCGTACCGGTCCAGTGCTGCGACCTCGGCGGGGCTGGGGGTGTCGCCCCATTCGGCGGTGATGGGGGCGATGGCGGTGGTGGAACCGGCCGTTGAGGCGAGGGTGGAGGCGTTCTGGGTCAGCGACATGCGGACCGGGGCGGGCAGGCGGGCCAGGAGCTGGGTCATGCCGTGCACGGTGACCTTGTATTTGCGGAAGTCCTCGAACATGGAGGCGATGGTGTCGGGGGCGGCGCCGGTGAGGGTGATCAGTTCGTCGAAGTAGAGGCGGAAGGGCCTGCGGTGGTGTTCGGGGGTGTCGCGGCGGGAGCGCACGGCGCGGAGTAGGTCCCGGGCGAGCAGGGCGGTCAGCAGGCGGTCGGTGGGGCCGTTGCCGGCGGGGCAGATCCATACGATCAGTCCGCTGTCCATGGCGGCGCGGCTGTTGTAGATGCCGGTCGGCTGGCCGAGGAAGGCGCGGGTGACGGGGTGGGCGGCCAGGCGGGCGAGGGGGTTGAGGACGACGGCGAATGCGTCGGAGGGCAACGTGGGGAAGACGGTCTGCCACCACGCGCGGATCTCCTCGCTGAGTCGGCCGGACACGGCGGTGAGCGCGGCCGTGCGGAAGGCGGGGTCGCCCAGGAGCGCGCGCACGTGGAAGAGGGTGGCCTGGTCCCGGGGGCGGCCGGCGTGGCAGGCGGCTTGGTTGACGGTAACCAGGACGGTCAGGCATGCGGTGAGGATGGTGATCGCCCGGGGGGCTGATGCGTCGTCCCAGCCGAGCACGGAGGCGAAGGCGTCGGTGACCGCCTCGATGACGTCGTGCGGTGCCGGCCCGTGCTGCATGGCCAGCGGATTCCACGAACTCAACAGCGGTGTCGGACCGACCGTGTTGAGGTCGATCAGGGCGATGCGCTGCATCAGGGGGTCGTGGGCCAGGAAGGGGGCGGCGCGCGGCCAGGAGTCGCGGTGCGGGTCGAGGAACATCAGTGCGCCGCCGGCGTGGGCCCAGCCGATCGCCTGGGCCAGGGCGCGTTCGGTCTTTCCGCCGCCCGCCCGCCCGACCGCGCATTCGAACAGGGTCTCTGTGGCGTGGGTGGCGACCAGCCGCCTGCGCCCGTCGGGGCTGCGGTAGATGCCCTGCAGCAGCAGGTCGGGGTCGCCGAAGGTGAAGGTAGGCAGGGAGTCGGCGAGCAGCGGCAGCCGGCATTGGACGGTGGGCGGCTTGAGCAGGCCGGTCAGCTCTTCCAGGCGGACCCAGTTCGCCCGCGGCGGCTGGCAGTGCCCCAGCTTCCAGCGGCGTTCGAAGCCGCGGCGACTGGGCCAGCGGTCGGCGCCCAGACGCCACGGGCCGACGTGCAGCCCGCGCATGGCCCACCTCGAGTGGCCACCGAACACATCCAGGGCGGCCTGGAGTTGGGCGAGGCGGGCCTCGGCGCGGCCTTCGATATGGGAGGCGCACATCACCAGCAGCTGGACGCGCACGAGCTGGTCGTCCTCGGCGAGTTTGCCCAACGCCTGCGCCGGATCCACCCGGCGCGGGATGGGCGGCATGACCAGACGCCGCTCGCCGGCCGGCCGCCGGGTGCCGTGGAGCAGTTGCTGCAGCTGCCAGGCCAGCGAGTCCTCCAAGCCGGCGGCGTCCCGCCGTATCCAGCGGGCGGCGCGCTGGGCTTCCTTCTGTTCGGCACGGCGGGCGGCGGTCATCAGCTGCAGGCGGCGGGCGCGCAGGGCCCATTTGGGGGCGCGCTGGATGTCCAGGCGGATCTCGGCCAGGTCCCCGAGTTCGGCGCGCAGGTCGCAGACGGCGTCGACCAGCGGCTGCAGCGGGTCGGGATCCAGCGGCACCTCCCGCAGCGGGGCCGTGGGCTTACCGCGCAGGAGGAATTCCGCGCGGACCACGTGCTCGCGCGGCTTGTCCGCGATCGGCCGCGCCCGGCTTACAGCCACGTGCGCGCCGAAGGGGGTGATGGACAGCAGGCGTTCGCCGCCGGCCGGGCCCTCGATGCGGTAGCGCAGCGGGCGGGTCCCGTCCGCCCGCAGCCGGATCTGCACCGCCTTCGATCGGCGCGGCGCCCACCACGGCATGCTGGTGGAGGCCCGGGCGAGTTGCACCCCGCGCCGGAAGATCTCCTCAAGGCTCGGGTCGAAGTGCCGGTCGGGCACGAGCTCGAGGGCCATCCGCTCGGCCGAGGCCCGCCTGGCCAGGTACCGCAAGAGAGCTTCGCCCGCACCCCAAGCAGCGGCGAGGGCCACCGCGAGGAGGTACCAGTGGGCGGCCAGCCAGTTTGCGATCTGAGCGATAGAGGTGATCGGGCCGAGGACGGGCCCAGGGCCGGTGATCGCGGCCTGCTGGGTCAGATACGGGGCGGCTGCACCGTCCACGCGGATCCCCCCTTCCGTGTGCGAGTGAAGTGCCAGTCGGTGATGCGGCCGTCCGTATAGGTGCCGCCGCGGTCGGCGCCCGCCCACACCAGGTGCACCACCGCCTGACGGGGGCTGGGGCCCCGGCGCGCGATGCTTGCCTGGATCCGGAACCGGGTGAACGCCGGTGGTGTCACCGCCTGCTGGCGGTCGGGGAAGAGGGCGGGCCAAGCGGTGCGGCCGATGCCGGTGGCGTCCGCGCGCAGCAGCGCACAGCCCAGCGTGAGCAGGCGCCGTGCGTCGCCCGCCGGTAGGTCCGCGGGCCATGCGGCCTCGAGGGCCTCTTGGATCGCCCGGTCGCCTGCGGTCCCGTCGCCGTGCGGCGGCAGCGCCGCTCCGGAAGACGAGGACGCTGACGGTTTGGCCGGGGCCGTCCCCGGGGGCTTGCCGGCCGGCGGCAGATGGCTGGCCGGGGTGGTGCGCGCGGTCGGGCGTCCTTGAGCGGCGGCGGTCGGCGGCCGGGCGGCGGGGGAGTTCGGGTCGTGGGGCAGGGTGAGCAGGAGGGTGCCGGCGAGGGCCAGCAGCACGGTGGTGATCAGCAGCAGGCGCGGGGAGCGCGGCGGTGGCGTGGTCACGGCAGGCGTGCTCCTCCCGCATAGCCGGACAGTGCAGCGACCGCGTCGAGGCGGACGAGGGTGCCGGGCCGGGCGGCGTTGATCATCTGGCCGCCGCCGGTGTAGATACCGACGTGGTAGATCGTCGTGTCGCGGCCGGGGACGTAGGCGTAGAAGACGAGGTCGCCCGGCTTGAGCGCGCGGATGCCGCGGCTGGCGGGGATCCTGTGGCCGATGCCGGCCTGTGCAGCCGCGGTGCGCGGCAGCCGGATGCCGGCCTTGGCGTACGCGTACAGGGTCAGGCCCGAGCAGTCGAAGCCCGTGATGCGCGTGCCGCTTTTGCCGCCTGGGGAGCAGCAGCTGCCGGTGCTGGGCCCGTGGGGGCTGCCGCCGCCCCACGAGTAGGGCACACCCCGCTGGGACAGCGCCGCCTGGAGCACCGTGCGGACCGTCGCGGACACGCCGGTGAGGTCCGGGCGTGAGGCGGCCGCCGTGTACTGGTCGATCCAGCCCAGCACAGTCGACAGGTAGGGCGCGGAGTGGTTGTACTGCCAGATCGCCGCCCTCAGTTGGGCGCGTCGGGTCAGGTCACGGCCGTGGCCGCACAGATAGGCGGCGGCACCGAGGGCGGCGTCGTCGGCGTTGTGCGGGTCGGCGACGTGATCACCGCTTGCGTCCTTGCCGGTCGACTCCCAGGTGGCGGGCAGGAACTGGAAGGGGCCCACAGCCCGTTCCCCGTGGGCGGTGCCGTCCCACCTGCCGCCGTCGGTGTCCGGGAAGGCGGTGGTGTTGCCGCCGGCGCCGGAGCCGTTCAGGAGCACCCCATAAATTTTCGGGTGGATGTCCCCGCCCGCAGTGATGGTGTGGCCGATGGCGTGGTTGGACTCGACCTTCGCGATCCCGGCGAGGATCGGCCAGCGCATGCCCCGGCACGCGGGCACGTACCGGCCGATGAGGTGGACGGCTTTTTGGTAGGCCGTGAGCATGCGCGCAGGGATGTCCGCCGCGCTGCCGCCAGTGACGTCGCTTGCCTGGGCACGTGTCTGCAGGGCGATGACGGCGCTGATCGCGCCGGACAGGGGAGCGGCGCAGCACAGGGCGGCGAACAGCACCAGCACCACCACGGCCGCGCATCCTGCACGCCGGGTGCGGCGACGTTGGGACTTCACGCGCCCTCACCGCCCTCTCCCCGGCGCCGGGCTTGCTCCTGGCGGCGCCGCTCGGCGTCGGGCGCGGTCCTGCGCAGCAGGTCCTGAAACCGGGCGCGTGCCTGGTCGCGCGTGGCATCGCCGGCGCCGCGTCCGCCGGGCAGAACCGGCCCGGCCTCCCGCCGCAAGGCCGCGCCGGCACCAGAACCAAAACCAGGATCGGGCGCGGGGGTGGGTGCGGGAGGATTCCCGGCCGACGAGGGCGGGGACGGGGGTGTGCCGGGCCGCGCGGTGGGGTTGCGTGCGGGTGCGGCCGGTGCCGTGCGGGTGGGCAGGCGACCGCTGAGGAACGGGCCCATCCCGCCGCGGTCGTCGCTCTCCTCCCGCACGACGCGGGAGGCGTGGCGTCCGGCATCGGCCCAGGCCCGGCCGTCCTCGCGCAGCGTGTTCCCCCACACCCGTACCTGCTGGCGTGCGTCCTGGGCGTAGCGGGAGCCGCCCGAGCCGGCGCGGCGAAAGCCGGCCGGCAGGCCGAAGGTGGTGCCGTAGGCGGCGCGGCCGGTGCGGTGGAGGATGCGGTAACCCCGGTAGCGCACCAGCCGGTTGTGGGCGCGGGTGGACAGCAGGGTGCGGTCGGTGTTCTGGTCGTGCAGGACCCGACCGGAGACGGGGTCGATGATCCGGCCTTCCGGGTTGCGGTAGCGGTCGGAGGGCCCGCTGGGCCTGCCCGGACCGGAACCACCCCGGCCGCCCGGCCCGCCACTACTGCCCGGGCCTACCGGCCCGCCGCTGCCCGGTGCGCCACCTGCCGGGGCGTCGCCGCCAGCGGTGGGCTTGCGCCACCTGGCCAACCGGTCCTCGTTGGGCTGCGTGCCGATCAGCAGCCCGTGCGCACCCCTCGCGCCCAGCCGTGCCGCCATCCCGGCGCCCACCGCGGCAGCGGTGAGCGGGGCGAGACCGCGTCCGGCTTCGGCAGTGGCATCCGCGAGCATTCTGCCGGTGTCCACCGGCATGCCCGTGCCGTCGGCCATCGCCGTCAGCGCGTTCATCAGCCGGTGGCGGGTGCCGAGCCTGCTGTACCGGCCGCCTCCGGTGACGGCACGCAGCCCGCCGCCCGAGCCGAGGGTGGGGGAGTTGAGGGCGAGGGCGGCGCCGAGGTCGGAGGTGTCGCCGGGCAGGTGGGTGCCGCCGACCTTGGCGTAGCGCATCCGCAGGGCCATGCGCCGGCCGAAGGAGGTGATGCCGGCCAGGAGCCGGCGGTGCCCGGCCGTACCGGCGATGGCCAGCACGTCGATCAGCAGGATCCGCTCCACGACCAGGTCGGGCCCGTTCGTGATCGTGGCGTCGACGGCGATGCCGAAGAACGGGATGAAGGCGCACACGCCGACCATGGCCAGGATCGCGATGCCCCACCACGACAGCCACTTCCACACCGCCTGCCGGGCGGGGCCGGGCAGCATGCCGGCGATGAAGGTCACTCCTCCGGCGGCCGCGGCGGCCGCGCAGATGCCCTGGGTGCCCAGCAGCACGATCACGCAGGACAGCAGCATGCCGCAGATGAACAGCGCGGCGATCAGCAGCAGCACCGCGCCGCCGACCCGCCACCAGGTGGGCTCCTGTGCGTAGTCGGCGCAATCCTTGCCGACCAGGCCCGCCTTCTTCAGGTCGGCGAGGAACGCGGCGAACTGCTGGTCCTGTTCGGTGACCAGGGGGCTGGCCGTATCCAGCAGCTCACCTCCCGGGGTGAGGGAGGGAAGGCCGGTGCTCCGGTGGGGGCCGTCGCCGGTGTCGCGCTGGCAGTACTGCTTGCCGGGGCCGTGGACCAGCGAGCACGCCTTCCTCCTGCTCTGCGAGGTGGCGCCCGGCTGGTAGCCGCCGGTGATCCACTTCAGGTGGACGGCATAGGCCGCGCGATCGGACGGCTTACCGGGGTCGAGGATGCGCCCGTACTGCAGCAGCATGTACGGCTTGACGATCAGCGCATTGGTAATCGAGTCCTGGATCGGGCGGGCCACCTCGGCCGCGGAGACAGGACCCTCGCCCTCCCGCTCGAGACAGGCGCGTTCGGCGTTGCCGGCCATGCCCTCACACGGCCCCCGGCTGGCGATCTTGCCGCCCCAGTCGTAGGAGTTGACGCTCTGCTGGGCGACCTCGGCGGCCACCTGCTGGCCCTGCCCCAGCGGACCGCCTGGGGCGAGGAGGTAGTCGGGGCGGACGAACACGGATGCGGCCAGGGCGCCCAGAAGCAGAGTCAGGAAGATCTCGCCCAGGCCGCGGCCCACCTTCCCCCGCACGATCATGAAGGAGGCGAACACGAACGCCCAGGCCAGCAGAAGCCCCTTCAGCCCGAGCGCGTCAACGACCACATGCTCATATGCGTCGGCGGTCTTCTGCGCCGGCTGCAGGAGGATCTTCAACAGGGGGAAGCGGAACGCCAGCTCGATCGCCCACCCCGCCAGGCCGACCAGCAGCCGGATCAACGTGAACAGGCCGGACAGGGCGAAGGCGAGGGCCTGGGAGGTGAAGGCGACGATGGAGCCGCCATCGGCAGTGAGCTCGTAGCCGTCGATCGGCACCCCCTCGGAGGAGGTGATGTTCAGCGGGGCCAGCAGATCCCCGCTTCCACCGCTGCTGCTCGTGGCCGCATACACGACCTGGCTGTTGACCATGACGAACACGGCCGTAAGCAGCGCCACGAAACCGGCAGCACGCACCGTGCCGCGATCCAACCGCCGCATCTCAGCACCGCCCCTATCCACGGCGCCCACCGGCCGCTTCACCGTCAGCCGCAGGCGCCGACGGGCGGGCCGGGGGCGCGCCCGTGTCGGTGCGGGCTTGCGGCGTGGTGGTGATGGAGGCGGCGATACGCGGGAGAGCGGGGATGATCGTCTTGATGCGGCCGGTGTTCTGCCGCGGGCAGGTCAGCAGGAACTCGCCCTCGCGGCCCTGGTGCCCGACAGGGGACAGGCCGGTGGTCACCAGCCGCAGCAACTCCGGGTCGTCCGGGTTCAGTCCGACGAACTCCAGTCCCCGGCGGGCGCGTTCGCGGTTGGTGGTGCGGGCCAGGGCCCGGTAGGCCATCAGGCCGCGGTCGGGGCCGAGTTCCTCGGCGTCGTGGCTGCCAGCGAGCAGGCCTGCGCCGTGCTTGCGGCCGTCGTGGAGGATCTCGTGGACCAGGGCGGTGCCTTCGGCCGACGAGGTCAGCCAGTACAGCTCGTCCAGCACCACCGCCGTGAACCGGCTGGGGTCCTCGAACGCGGTTTGCCGGGCGATCGCCGCGATCAGGTAGAGCACCGCCCGCCCGATGAGGGCCTCCAGCGGCTGCTGGCGCAGCACCTCGGGCTGGTCGAACGCTGCCTTCGGCGGCAGCCGCAGACCGGCCGTCGTGATGACGATCATGTCGGTGTGAGGGGAGGCGTCCAGCTGTACCGGCGGCAGCGCCGGGTCGAACACCATCGCGGAAAGGGGATTGCCGGCGACGACTCGGATGAGGCCGGCCAACGTGGCGGCCGCATCCTGCCGCTTGCCCCCCTCACGGCCGGCCATCTCCTGAAGGACCTGAAGCACGCGGTGCATGGAAGGGGCGTCACTGTCGGCGGCCTGTTCGACGGCGTGGTGCAGGACTTCACCGCCTTGGCTCATCGGCCCGATCCCGAGTTGGAGGGTGAGGTAGGACAGCGCGTAGTGGCGGCCTGTGGGGCCGTCGAACATGCGCAGCGGGTCGATGGACACCTTCGCCCGGGCGGCGTCGATGATCTGGCACCGGCCCTGGGTGGCCGCCTGCGCGAAGGTGGCCCACTCGCGCACCGGGGTGCGGTCGATGCAGATCGCGACCCCGCCACGCGCCCACACCGCTTCCGCGATCAGCTTCTGCAGCACGCTCTTGCCCGCCCCGAGATCCCCGACGATCCCCAGGGACGCGGACGCATCCTGCTTCGGCGCATCCGCCACGTTGATCATCACCGGGCGGGTCGTGCCGCAGTCCAGATCGATGCCGAGGAACATCCCGCCCGGATCACCAACCTCGAGGGTGGTGAAAGCGCCGGACAGCGCCCAGTCCTCGGAGACCTGATGCTGCGTGAACTCCCGTGCTGTCCCGGGTCGCACCGTGCCGGGCAGCCCCAGGGTGAACAGGGCCTCCTGCAGGCCGGCCGGGCGCACCGCCCGGTAGTCGGCGCCGGACAGCAGCGCCGCCAACGCCCTGGCCCGCCCGTCGCAGACGGCGGCGGTCGGCCCCCACACCGTCAGCACGGTCACGGACTGCACCTCCACCTCCACGCTGGTGCGGGACAGGCGGGCATCCAGCTCGCCCAAATCGCGGGCGGCGTCGGTCAAGGAGGCGGGCATGCCGGTAGGGCGGGCGTCGTACTGGTCGGCCTGGTCGATCAGTTCGTTCTTCTTGCGCCGTACCTGATCCCGCGCCTTCTCCGCGGGCACCAGCGTGAGGTCGACGGTGTAGTCGACGGGGAAGTCGAGCCTTTCCAACTGGGCGAACAGGTCGGCGGCCTCCTGGCTGACCGCGGGCGGGCACTCCGCCAACGCCAGGTGGGCCTGGTAGCCGATCCCCGTCTCGGACTCCACCTGCAGCCAGCGCCGCCGCAGCGGCGAGGACGTTGTCCGACGCCACCAGGCCGTGCGGCCCGACCGCGTGAGGCGATCCGCGCTGCCCGGATCGCTGTCCTGGTGCGGGTCCAGGCCGCCCTCCTGCAGGCGGACCTGGCCGAGGTCGGCGTAACTGGGGGAGTACAGCGTGCCAGCACGCAAGCGCCCTTCGTACAGGTCGCTGGCCTCGGCCTCGGCCAGCAACGGCTCGGCCAGACCGCGATGCAGGGCGTGCTGGATCATCCAGACGATCTCCGCCGGATGTGCCGCACGCAACGCAATACCGCCGGCGAGCGCGGCCTCCACGGCCGCCGCCTGCTCGCGGTAGGCGGCCACCTCGCGCCGGGCCACCGGCGCGGGCCGAACGCCCAGCAGCGGGGCCATATCCGCCCACACGGCACCCAGCGAGGCGGTCACCTGTCCGCTGGTGGTGTCGGTGGTCAGGGGCACGGCCAGCCACAGCGTGCGGCGGTGCATCTCCTGCCCGGTGAGCAGGTCCAGAGTGGCTTCGACGTTCTCCACCCATGGATGCACATCCTCGCCCGGCTGCTGGTCGGCCGGTTCGAGGCCGTCGATCATGCGCAGGGCGATCTCGCCCGGATCGACCTGCGCGCACAGGCCGAACAGGCGCGGTGCCCCCGGCAGTGAGCGGATCAGATGGGTGGTTTGGGCGAGCTGCTCGTCGCGGACGGCGGCCGGCACGTAGGTGCCTTGGACCGTCTCCTCGCGGCGGCCCTGTTCATCCGGGCCGGGATGCAGCCGGTACAGGGCCCACACGCCCCCTTGGATCGACCACACCAGATGGCCGGCGATGTGACGGATCGGCACCCTCACCGCACACCCCTCGGCTCGGCGCAGGCCAGCAGTTGTTGCACACCCGACACCGGCTGCACCAGCAAAGGGTCCTCAGCCGGCGGCCGGCGCCGCACGGACACGCGGGCCGTACCGGCGTGGAGTCGCGGCGGCCGTGCAGCCTTGGGCACGGGCACGGCCGCGTGGGGCGATGCGGACCTGGCGCTGGGTGGGGCGTCTTCGAGGGTGAAACCGCCGAGCAGCGCGCGACAGGCACGGTCGCGGGCCGCGCGGCCGCCGATCCGGCCGCCGGGCGGCTGGCATGCAAGCAGCACCCAGCCCCACGCCGCCTGTAGCGGAGCACGCCCCTTGACCTTCGCACGGCGCACCATCCAGATCGCCAGCAGCCAGCCGGCGATCGGGACCGGGCCCATCCACGACCACCAGGGAATCGTCTTGACCAGGACAAAGCCGCCGCCGACCGCGACCGTGAGCTGCGCGGGCGTGTAGGGGCCGAGGGGGATACGCCAGTCGGCCACCTTCCCCAACACCCAAGGATGGCGGCGGGCGGCGGTATAGAACCGCCCCACCCGCCCCGCAGTTGCCGCGCTCATTGCCAGCCCCCTGTACGGGCGGAGCGGTCGTGCGCGTGCGGACCGGTGCCGTCCACGAGGTGGGGAAGGGCGGGCGCGCCCCGGGAGGGGTGCTTGACCTCGTCGGTGACCATGGTCGCCAGGTCGTTGCGCGCGTTGTACAAACCCAGAGCGATCACCATCAGCAGCAGCGCGCCGATGCCGGCTTTCAGAGAGAACCGCTGGATCATGATGACGACGACCAGGACGACCAGACCGGCCTGCAGGCCCTTGGTTGCCCAGTCCCGGAACATGGTGATCCACGAGTTGCCGAGGTCGTTGAGCTGCCCGGCGAGCACCAGGCTGTGCACCGCCATCACACCCCACCACCCCCGCCGGACGGTGCTGGGGTCTCGAGCGCTGTGACTTCCCACCGCCCGGAGCGGGCCTTCAGCGTGAGCTCGTAGGCCAGCGGCCACCGCCCTGCGGCATCCCGGGCCTCTACCTGCGCGCATACGCGGACCGTCGTGCCGTCGGCCGGGACCCGCTCGGCGGCCGCCGCATCCTGGACGGCGAGCAACTGCTGCACCGTGACCGCCGTGTAGGGGGCAGGGGTGACAGCCGACAGGCGCACGCCGGGCGCCAGATAGCGGTCCACCTCCCCGGCCCCCGTCAGGTACGCGGCGAAGAACTCCCCGATACCGACGGCTAGACCACTCCCCGACGGGACGCTCACCGAGTACGGCGAGGCAGGCACCTGGGCGCGGTCCGGGCCGGCCACCACAGCGGGAGCACCGGTCACCACGAACGAGCCGCCATCGTCGTCGACGGCCACCGGCACCACGTAGTAGCGCACCGGCGCCTCGGCGTACTGCGCAGCCACCGTCACCGACCACCCGCCGGCCTCACGCTGCGCACTGCGCACCGCCGTCACCGACTGAGGCCTGAGCTGCGCACCGGAGGCCGGGTCGGGCAGATCGACGTCCGGCGCCATCGACTGCGCAAGCCGCGCCTGCCAACGGGTGGCATCGCCCGCGCTGCTGCGCAGCCACGCGCCCACGAACAGCTGCGCATACCCGCCCGGATCGGCGGCACCGGACCCGGTGCGCACCGTGGCGGGTTTGGCCGGAGCTGCTGCTTCGACGACGGCCGGGGCGGACGTGACCGCGACGGTCAGAGCGACGGGCCCGGCCGCGATGGCCGCCCACACCACCAGACGCGACAGGCGTACGCGGCGCCGCATCGCCTCCAGCCGGGCGCCCGCGGCAGCAGCTTGGCCCTCGGGGGCCTGCTTGCCAGGAGACATTCCACACTCCCAGGTCAGAACGGTTGTTGCTGACCTTGAGGAAACCCGCCCACCCCGACCCGACCACCGACCACCAAGCCCCGACCACAGTCACGACAGGGATACGAAACCCGTGGTGGCCTCCATGGTCGGCCCGACCACAGCCCCGACCACGAACCGGCGACAGACCGCACTGCCCAGGCCACCCCTGCCGTAGATAATGCGCACTGCTATCGGGCAAGCAGACTGCGGTCCGGCTGCGCACGGAACGCGGCACCCCAGGAAGGCTGCGCAGTCGGCCGCCGGCGTGCGCACCCGGGCCGAGCTGGGATGCGCATCAGCACTTCGTCATGCGGCTGCGCACCGGTCCGCAGCCGAGTGCGCAGGCTCATTGCGCACGCCGCCCGCCCCCGATGCGCACTCCCAGGCGCACCGACAAGCCTGCCGGGGCCGCCCCTTTGGTCGGCCCGACCATCAGCCCGACCAAGGGGGGCGACCCTCCGGGCGTCCAGCCGGAGCGGGACCGCGCCGGGGATACGGCGGCCCCGCCGACCAGCAGCAGGGGGGAGAACACGCGCGCACACCACAGCAGGCAGCTCGGTCGGTAGGGAGCGCGGGGCCTTCACTCTCACCGGCGAGAACGCCGTCTCCTGGCGCGAGTCGACACCCCCGGACTCACTCTGCATCACGGGATGACGAAGGGAGAAAACGACCTTTCAGGCCATCGGGCTGGCGGCGATTCAGAAGCCGATTTCTCGCACGGTGCGGTCAGCGGGTTCTGCGAGTCTTCCTGCGGCGTATGACGAAGCCGCTGAGGACATGGAGCAGAATAATTGCCATTACGACTCCGATGACCCAGTGCGTCCCCGGACTGGACGCCATCAGAAGTCCGCCTAGGCCGAGATGGACGGCCACGACCAACACGATGATGGCTATGAGGCCGAGCGCCGCCCGGCGTCGCGGAGGGGACGCCGCCTTCCTCGCCGAGTCGGTAGTAGCAGTAACGGGATCATCGGGCTGGTGATCGGCGTCGGCCTGTCGCCAGGTGACCTGCAGTGCATCGCGCTTGCCGACCTTCTGCATGCGTCCTGTGACCAGGTGCTGGATACGCTGCAGGCTGTCCCGGTCGGCGGCTTCGACACGGAGTGTCAGCGAGTCGGGGCCGGCTTGTAGGGTGCAACGGCCCTCAACGAGGTCGATAGTCCCGCCTGTGTCGGTCCATTCGACGTTTCGGATCTGGGGCGGTGCTGTGCCATCGTGGTGCGGGTGGAGCCGGTGGGGTATGTGGCCGCACACCTCGATGGAGTGCTCACGCAGCTCTTCCAGGTACCGGCTCGGCCGCTCGGTTCGGATGTCGGCTTCGGCGATCAGCACGAGGCGTCCTTTCAGAGGCGTCGCTCACCAGGCTGCTTGGTTGGCTCTCATTCATGTTGACCAGGTGGCTCAGCGATGCGTGACAGCCGGATCTGTGCTGTGCGACCTCCACTGCCGCGGCAACGGCCCCGCTGAGGGTCAGGGTTCAAAGCACGGCGACAAGGATGCCCCGAGGTTCATCGGCGGTGGGGTGTCGCGGCTTTACCTCCGCTGACAGCTCAGCTGGGCAAGAGGCCTTCCTGTGGCCAAGTAGCGGCCCCTGACTGACGCCTCACTACCAGCCGAGACTCGTCCTGCGGCTGTGCCCACCAGGAGCCATCCGCGCCTCACTGTGTGAGTCGCTGTTACCGCGACGGCGCTTCCCAGATACGGCAATGTTGGCCGCTGTGGTGCTGGAGCCCGGTGCGCCGCGACTTCAGTCCTTGACCGGTTCCACGTGTAGGGGGTCAGCACCGCCCAGGTACAGCATGCACCCCGCGTTCTCCAGGTCCACGTCCATCCTCTCTGGAGGGATGACGTAGATCCCTGCGGTGGGTGCGGGAGCCCAGCCGAGGTGGCGTGGAGGGTCGTACTCCTCGTAGTGCCCCACGTAGAGCCGGGTCGGCGGGATGGACACGGTGCAAGTGTCTCCCACGCGGAGGGCGGAAGCTGCCGGCTCAAGACGGTAGGGGCTCCATTCCTGGTGGGCATCGCCGTGCGGGAGAGCGACTTGCCCGTTCCATCGGACATTGGAGGAATTGTCGATTGCTCTCCATGGCCATTCCAAAGTGATGTAGCGACGTACCCCGGCCACCCGAGCGGTTGCAGGCGCACAGGAGATGATCACTTCTCCGCCGATCCGAGGAACCATGTCTGATCACCCTTGTTTCGGTCGTGGACGTTGAGGGACTGGACAACCGAATAGGCAGTCTGGCGAGACGGGCCCAGCTCGGGGCCATCCTCCCAATGACCTGGCCTGCTCTTGGCGGCTGGCCAGGACGCCATGCCCGAGTCTGGCGCCCCGGGCCCGGGGCGCCAGGTGCGCTCCCGCAATCGCGTACCAGCGGGTCCCCGCGGAGTCGACAAGCTTGAACACCGTCGCAGCCGGTCCTGGAGCGCCTCGGTTCCGGGGGCGGACTGCCAAGGCACGCCGAACACAGCGTGTCGGCCCGACCATGGGCCCGATCAACGGCAGCCCTGCGGGCGTCTTCTCTGGCTTTGTGCACGAGTTGCGGTTCTGGCTCGACTTCCGTGCAGAGTGACGCTCCGTGATGGCTCGACCTCGAAGAGAGCGCTGGAAGGTGGCGGCGGCGCAAGCACTGCGCGAAGGCGGGGCAGCAATCATTATGCGTCCATGATTACGACCGATCCGCCACACAGGACAAGCAGGGAAGCCGACGGCGCCGGAACACGACTGCCGTCGGTTGGAGTGAACGAAGCCACTTCTCGGAACGGGATCGTCGCTCAGGACGTCTCGGTGGTGCCAAGCCGCCACGGAAGCGCACATGGTCGGTCCGGCCACGAGGTGGACCACGGCAGTACACCGGACCTGTTGTCCGATTGTGACCGCTGGTCGGGGGTTGTGGCCGACGGCCTGGTCGGGGGTGCCGCGTGAGCTGACGGCATGAAACCCACGCCCGTTTCCGCACCCGCCGGCACCGGCCGCCTCCTGTTCGCGCAGTCTGCTCGCCGTCCTCGCCGCCGTGCGCGGTTCGTGCGGGCGAGGGCGTGATGAGTGGCTACGGCGCGGGAATCCGCCGCGGGGCGATGGCGGCGGACCGGTTCACCCAGATCCGCAACGGCCTCTTCCGCGACCCGAAGATCTCCTACCGCGCCAAAGGAGTCTTCGGGCTCATCTCCACCCACCGGGACGGCTGGCGGGTCAGCGTGGCCGAACTGGCCCGGCAGGGCCCGGAGGGGAAGGACGCCGTCACCGTCGCGCTCAAGGAGTTGGAGCGGCACGGCTACCTGGTCCGCGAGCGTGAACGACGCGCGGACGGCACGCTCGGCGCCGCCGCCTACTTCATCACGGACATGCCCGAACCCCCCGCCCCCCGCGGCCTCAACCCGGCACCACCGCCTTCCACTACGCCGCCGGCCACCGGCCAAGACAATCGCAGGTCGGAGCCAGAGCCGGAAAAGCCTGCGCAGGCTGAACCTGCGCAGGCTGGACCGCCCACAAAGAACACCAACAGAAAGAAGACCACCCGCCAGAACACCAACCCCCTCCGTCCATCCGCCCCTCACGCGCACAGGCGCGAGAACGACGACGCCACACAAACACCGCCCGACGGCAGGCAAAGCCCATCCCGTCACACGCCACCGGGGGAGCCCTCTGCCGGCGCCCAACTGCTGCTGTCGATCGGCGTTGAGCATCCTGAACTGCTGCTGACTGGACCCGCATTGCGGGACCAGGGCCAGGTCGTGACCGCGATGCTGGAGACGGGCTGGAGCCCCGAGCAGGTGCGCCGCATCGTTGCCAGCCGACCGCTGCCGGGCCGGATCCGCAGCTCCGTCGACGCGATCGTCGCCGCCCGACTGAACGCCGTCCACGTCTACCCGCCCCCGGCCGCCTGCCCGGATACCGGCCCTGCGGCGCGGCCCTCCCAAACCGCCCTCGCCGACCACCGCCCGGTACGCGAGGCGCTGGCTTACCGGGCGCTCGCCGAATGCGCTGGCTGCGGCCTGCCCGGATGCGCCCCAGGCGAGAACCTCTGCCCCACCTGCCTGAATTGGCCGCTGTGCCGCTGCTGCACCGGCCCCACACCTCGACGCGCCCACCCCGACAGCGACGGCCGCTGCACCACCTGCACCACCTGCGCCACCGCCTCAACTCGCCGACTGGAAGGCACCAGCGCATGACGAGCCGCACGCCACCGCCCGCGGCACCCGCTCCCGGGCTGCGGCCCTTCGACCAGCAACCTGGCCACTGGGAGCAGTTGCGAACCCGTGCCCGGCGCACCGGTCACCTGTGCTGCGGCACCTGGTGCACGCAGACATGCGAGCCCGTGCTGATCCGGGAGCGGACCTGCTGGGGTTTTGTGGACTGGACCGTCCCCGCAGGCGACTGTCTGCCCGAACGCCCCCACCGCATCGGCGTCCTCACACCGGCGGCCACCCGCTTGCAGCGGCTCGCACTGCGCTGGCTGAGCCGACGCCCCGCCCAGCGTCTGCCCCTGCTGCCCGCCTCCGTGCGTTGCTCGGCGGCAGCCGTTGCCGTGCTCGGCCTGGTCGCCGCCGCGGCCGCCATCAGCCACGGCACACCGATCGGTGTGGCGGTGCCGCTGATGTTGCTGTTGCCGCTGCTGACCGAGCACGTGCCCGACCGGCTGGATGCCCGCGCAGGCGAGCACGTCCGGATGGTTGAGGGCGACGCCGCCTGCCGGTACCTGCAGCGCCTGGCTGGCCTGCATAACCATCTCATCCAGGTCGCCGCCGACAGCGACCTGGACCAGGCACGGCGCTCCGCCGAGATCGGCCGACACCAGCTATGGGATGCCGCCGGCCTGCTGGTCCATCACGACACTCGCGCGGTCTCTTCCGAGCTCATCGCCCGCGAACGGCTGCTGGTGCAGCTCGCCGCCCTGGTCACCGACCTCCAATCACCCACCGATGCCGGCTTCGCTCCTGGCGGTCAACCCGTAGTAGCTGTGCCGTCGTTGGGCACCCTAGGTGCCGGCTCCAGACGACCAGAGCGATCGCCCCACAAGGTGCACCCGTACAGCACCGATAAAGCGAGACAGCCTCCTGCCTGGACCCCACACCGGCCCCGCTCCACGAGCACGTCGCCGCCCGCGTCCGGGGCCGTCGTGCGCGCGGAATTCGGTCCGTGGCCGCCTGATCGCCGCTAGCGCACGAGGCCCGGCCGCAGCGAAGGTGTCGACCAAGCGGGAGACGGTCGGATCCGAGGCCACCGGCCCGAACACGGCGGATTCGGCCTGCAGCATCGCGACATCGGCCAGGCAGTCCCCTGAGATGTGCAGCTTTCTTGACGACGACCGGGTCCCTAGACAAGTCCCATCGTCCCAAGTCAGAGGCGCTCCTTGCTCTTTTGATCACGCCTCGGACAGCCCTGCTCGTGCAAGCCGAGGTCGCAGCTGGTGTTCCTCGGGCCGTACTTACAGTTGAATCGCCACCCCGCATCTATCTTGCTCATACTTGGCGTGTCCACAACCATGGGCCAGTCGGCATAGCCTGCCCCGGGAGGACACATGCGTCCCATTTTCAGCAGGAGAACAGTCCTGACCGCGTCGGCCGCGAGCGGTGCGGCGGCGCTGGTAGCGACGGGAACGGCCGAGGCGGTGCAAGCACCCGGAAAGGGCGACCGCCCACCCGTGACGGCCCAGCCTCCAACCCGTGAACTGCGCGCACTGCTTCAGGAGATCGATCCGGCCCGCATCGAGGCGACCGTCCGAAAGCTCGTCTCCTTTGGTACTCGGCACACCCTTTCCATCCAGGACGACCCCGCACGCGGCATCGGCGCTGCCCGCGACTGGCTGCTCGCCGAGCTCCGCTCGTACGCCGCGGCTTCCGGCGGCCGCATGACGGCGGAACTCCAGTCGTACGTCCAGGAACCGGCGTCCCGCATCCCCACCGCAACCCGCATCACGAACGTGATCGCCACCCTGCGGGGCTCGGTGACCCCGGAGCGCGTGTACGTCGTCTCCGGCCATTACGACTCACGCGTCACGGATGTCATGGACGCCACCTCGGATGCGCCGGGAGCGGACGACGACGCATCCGGTGTGGCCGTGGTTTTGGAGCTGGCCCGCGTGATGGCGAAGCGGCGGCCGGCGTCGACGATCGTCTTCGCGGCGGTGGCAGGGGAGGAGCAGGGGCTGTACGGGGCGACGCACATGGCCCAGCAGTTCAAGGCGGCCGGCGCCGACGTGCAGGGCATGTTCACCAATGACATCGTCGGCAGCTCCACCGCGGACGACGGCACGAGGGATCCGTACACCGTCCGCCTCTTCGCGGAGGGCGTCCCGTCCTCCGAAACGCCCGAGCAGGCCGCGCTACGCCGATCAGTGGGTGGCGAGAACGACTCCGCGACCCGTCAACTGTCTCGGTTCGTACGCGACGTGGCCGACAACGATGTGACCGGCATGCACGTCCGCGTTATCTACCGCCGGGACCGTTACCTTCGGGGCGGCGACCACATCCCGTTCCTCGAACGGAGTTACCCGGCAGCGCGCTTCACGGAACCGGCCGAGGACTTCGCCCACCAGCACCAGGACGTACGCGTCGACGAGACGGGCAAGCAGTTCGGCGACCTGCCCGAGTTCTGCGACTTCCGATATATCGCTCGTGTGGCCCGGGTCAACGCTGCGACCTTGTGGTCCCTGGCCCAGGCACCCGGCACGCCACGGGGCGCGAAGATCATCACCTCAGCGCTGACGAACTCCACGGACCTGGTGTGGACCCGGGGCACCGAGCCGGACCTGGCCGGCTACGAGATCGTCTGGCGCGAGACCACGGCTCCCGAATGGACCCACGTCATCCCGGTCGGAGACGTGACGCGACAAGGAGTGGACCTGTCCAAGGACAACGTGTTCTTCGGGGTGAGAGCGGTAAACAAGGCGGGGCTCAAGAGTCCGGTTGCCTTTCCGGAACCGGCTTCATGATGGTGTCCCCGTCGGTATCTGGCTCATAGTGGCAGTCGGTGGCGTGGTAGCCGCGAAAGTGGCTGATGGCCATGAGGAGACCGAATCCGGTCACGGCAATCGCCAGGTAGATCCCAACCGCGGTGAGTGCCTCGCGCCGCTCGAAACGCACGTGCACAGGTTTGCGCCGGAACTGCGCCAGCCAGGTGTTTATTGGCGCCCCGCTGTCCCCGCGTCCGTCAGCCCACCGCCCTGTGCATACCTCACGCCCAGGGCTACCGATGGCGACAGTCGCCTGTCAGGCAAACGGCACCGACATCACTCAATCAAGTTCAGTAGCGCAGGGATGAGCGTCGGAGCGGTCACGGGCCGGCTGGTCCGGCGGAGGCCAGCGCGGAGCCGACCGTGAGGGCGAGTGCGTCAAACGCCTGCTTGCTCGCCGGGGCGAGAGCGGAACGGTCGATGAGACCGAGCCGGTGCACGGCGGTGTCGTGGGGAACCGTGCACACGCTTCCGACGACGGCATCCAGTTCGGCAACCCGCGTTGGGGTGTTCTGCTGACCGTCTGCGCCCTGCACGTCCGAGACCACCAGGGTTGCCGTGCGGACCAGTTCCTCGTAGCCGTGCTCGGACAGCCAGGCAGTCTGCCTCAGGACCTCGTCCAGGTGTTGCTGTTGCGTGGTCGATGTGATGACCAAGTGGTCGACGCGCCCGAGCAGGGTGCGCAGAGTGTCCTGCGGGGGCAGGAAGGTGCCACCCGCGTCGACAACCAGTGTGCCGAAGGACCTCAGCCAGTCGACGCCGCGTCGGACGGCCGATGTGTCCAAGCGGACGGGAGTGCCGACGGGCACCTGCCCATACAGAAAGTGCGTCCCTCGGGAGTCGGTGCGCGTGCCCCAGTCGCGTGCGTGGGACGGCATGTGTCCGCGGCCGTCGGGAAGCCTGGCGGCGACGGTCGAGGTGTCCGCCGCGGCAAGCAGGCGGTATCCGAAGACGCCCAGCTGCCGGTTCAGTGGCAGCATCAGGACAGGTGTGCGCCCGCCGCGCAACGAGCCTGCTCGGGCGGTGAGCGCAGAGGCCAGCTGCACCGCGACGGTGCTGCGGCCCGAGCCGGGCTGAGCGCCGATCACCGCGACACAGGGGCCCGGCGGGCCGCTTCGAGGTTCCAGCATTGGTAGTGGGGAGCGGCGCGCGAGGCGCTTCAATCGGCCTGGCGCCGGGACGGATCCCGGGAGAGTGTCCCACGTGAGCGAGGTCGCGCCGACCGGAGGCCGCGTGTTCTGGGCTGCGGACTCCTGCGGTGTGATGGGCACTTGCGGGCCGCTGCGCCTGCCCGTGTGCTGCGGCGGGGTGCGCAGCAGTTTCGCGTCACCGATCAGCTCCAACGTGGACGCGGGCAGCCAGGTCCGCAAGGTGGTGCTCGTGTCCGGGGGCGGCATCCGGTCGCGCAGCAGGGCGAGGACTCCTTGGGCCGTGGGGGGCGTGGCGTTTGGGGCGTGTAGGCAACGGCCGATCAGAGCGTGGAGCACTGGATCGACGGACGAGGGCGGCGAGGGGGCCAACCAGTCTGCTTCGTCGAGGGGGTCGAGTGTGCCGGAGGAGCGGCGGTAGCGGGGTGCGGGCCATTCAGTGCCCAGCGCCGCGTGGGCCAGGATCGCGGCCAGGGCTCGTAGGTCGTCCTCGGGGCGTGCCGGCGCCCGGCCCGGCTGCGGCGGCCGACCATCCACGGTTGCCCGATGCCAGCCGACGATGACGGGCTCGTCCTGAGTCAGCAGGATGTGCCGCAGTGCCAGACGGCCGTGGACGACGCCTATGCCGTGGCTGTGCGCCAGCGCAGAGGCGAGGCGGCGGGCGAGGGCCAGCGTGGCGTCGGTATTGAAGGGGCTCGTGGCGGAGACTACTTCCGCCAGATGCGGCGCCCGGCCCCCGCGACTTGCGGTGGCGGGCGAGACGGCGGTCCAAGGGCGGGGCGCGTCCGCCTCGTGGTCGAACAACATGGGCAGACATGGATGATCGAACCTGCTGAGTGCGGCCACCTCCCGGAGCAGGACCTGGTGCGCGCTGGGGGTGTTGCGGGCCGGGCGGCGCACCGCTGCCTGCACTCCCTCGGGGTTGCGGCCGAGGTAGACGTTGGTGGAGCCTGCGCTCGGCGCCCAGCCGAGCAGGTCGTAGTCGCCGATCTGCTTGGGGTCCTGGGTGGAGAGCTGCTGCCAGGGGAAAGGCGTATGGGCGCCGGTCGAAAAGCCCACGTACGGCACATGCAGATGGAAGGGGTCCCGAGGACTTTGCGGTTCCTCCTGCGGAACCGGTGGTGGCCGGTCCCAGTCCGGCACTGCCGCGCCCGTCAAGCCGAGGCGCTGCAGCAGGGCGGATCCCAGCCAAGCGAAGTTCTGGGCGTGCTCCGGCAGCAGATCGGTGCCGTCGGTCCGCTGCAGCCAGGCCGCGAACTCCGGAGCGCCGTCGATAAGTTCACCGATCAGCGCGGACACCTGGCGGGCTGTCTCGACGACCTCCGCCGTCGGTACCGCCTCCTGCAGGATGTCGCCCGCCTCGTCGGCGAACGAGAAGACCCGCTGGCTGTGCCGAAAGCTCAAAGTGCCCTGCGTCGTGGCCGACCGCGGGGGCGCGTTCTCGGCCAGGCGCATCAGCCCGCTGAGGAAGACCTCGGCCAGGTGCGTGGTTGTGGCGCTCCACGGCACGGCCTTTGCGACCAGGCGCATCACCGGCACGGTGAGGGGCGCGATGGCCGCCAGGTGCGCCGCGAGCCGGTACGCCTCGGGAGAGGCGGTCCGGCGGAAGTGCCGTACTGCCTCGGCGCTCGACACCTCGGGATGCCGGGTGTCGGGGCGGGCGGCCTGCGGCTCCCACAGGGAAAGCACGGTGCTCGTACCGCCGGCCACGACCGCTCGTGCCCAGGTGGCCAGCTCACGCGGTTGTGGCTCCAGCACCGGCACGGCGATACCGGTGAAGGGGCTGAGCTCGGCCGGCAGGAGCGTGTCCCTGACCCGCCACTCCCTGTTGGCCGCGCCGGGATGCGGAACCCGCACCGTCCATCTGCGTGCCGGCAGTGCCGATCCCGGCCACATCCGCGGCGGCAGGGCGTGGATGACGGCGGTGGGCCCGCGTGAGGCCCAGCGGGTGAGTAGGGCCGTCATCGCCGCCGTGCGCCAGGCGCGGTTGGCGCCGTCCGAGATGACGAGGGTCATGGTGCGCCCCGACGGGTCGTCCGCCACCGCGGGGGGCAGCAGCGTGCGTGACGCGCCGAAGGGCTGTGGGCACAACATGGGCGGGTGGCTCTCGCGCAGTCTCAGTCCCCAGATGCGGATCTGCCGGAAGGCTCCCAACCGCGCGAAGAGCAGGTGCAGTTCGGCGCAGAGCTGCTGCCACAGCAGCATCGATCCGCTGTCGTCGACGATGAGAGAGAGATCCAGCCAGCGCTCGCGGGCGGGATGTGTGACGACATCGAGTACGCCGGTGTGCGCGAACCTGGCCGCGGTGGCGGCTTCGTCGATCTCGCGCCGGTGGTGGTCGGGCCGGTGGCGTTTCAGTGGACGCAGTGCCCGTGCCGTCGCCAGTGAGCCGGACAGCGAGCGCGGCTGCGCGATACGGATGGACAGGGCCCTGGGCGGCTGTGGTGCGGGCGGGGGCTGGGGAGCGGGACTGTCGGTCTGCGTCGCGTCGTCGGCGTCTGCTGTGGGGCTGCCGTCGTGATGTTCGTCAGCGGTGCCGGGCGGCTCGGGCGCCGCATGCAGCTCCACCGGCGTTGCTTCCTCCAGCGCGGCGGGCGGGGCGTGGTGCGGCGCGGGTGCGGTCGGCGCGTCGGCCGTGCCGTTGACGGGGGGAGTGGGATGCACCGTGGTGTGGGCCAGGCGTACCGCGAGCGGTGCGTGCTCCCCCTGGGGCAGGCGTTGGGCCAGCCACAGTACGTCGGCGAGCTCCTCGGCGGACGGCTGCTCGCCGAAGAGCCGCAGGACGCTGAGGAGCCGCTCGGACATGCCTAGACAGCACCACCCAGTTGGTGGAGTACCGCTTCGAGCAGTCCTTCAGCGTCGAGATCGACGCCACCCAGGCGCAGGTGCGCCGCGTTGAGCAACTGGTCGGTGGCCAGTTCGCCCGGTGCCCGGCGGGCGAGGAATGTTTGGATCAGATCGTCCAGCTGGGGCACCGAGTCCTGACCGAGGTGCGCGACAATGATGGCGCGCAGCCGGTGCTCGTCGGGATCGGGCAGGTGCAGGCGCAGGCAGCGTCGCAAGAAAGCGGGAGGGAACTCCCGTTCGCCGTTGCTGGTGATGACAACGACGGGAAACTCACGGCAGCGCACGAAGCCGGCGACCACCGGCTGCGGGTTCGTCCCGCTGGTGGTGTGCACCAGGGCTTCGTCCTGACCGGCCGGCAGCCGGGACAGCTCAGGGATCTCGAATTCGCCTTCCTCGAAGACGGTCAGCAGGTCGTTGGGCAGGTCGACGTCCCCCTTGTCGAGCTCGTCGACGAGGAGGACCCGGGGCCGGTCACCGGGCAGGAGCGCGGTGCCGAGCGGACCGAGCCGAATGAACCGGCCGATGTCCGGCGGCTGGTCGCCCTGGTCGTGGCTCAGGGTCGTCTCCCGCAGGCGGCCCACGGCGTCGTACTGGTACAGCGCCTCCGCCAGCGTGGAGCGGCTGTTCACCGGCCAGCGCAGCACCTTGCCCAGGTCCATCTCGTGGGCGATGGCGTACGCGAGGGACGACTTGCCGGTCCCGGGGTGCCCCGTCACCAGGAGCGGACGGCGCAGGTGAAGGGCGGCGTTGACCACGTCGATCTGCGGCTGGTCGATGAGGTAGGGCCGGTGTGGATCGCTCGGCACCGCACCCTGCTGCGTGTCCTGCCGGCCGAACCGCCGCCAGGGAGGGGCCTCGGGCATGCGGACGTGGCGCACCTGCCCATCCCCCCTGAACAGGCGCCAGTCGTCGCTCTCGGCGTCGTGTCGCGTGTTTGTCACGTAGGCTCCTGGCCGGTCGGATCGATCCACAGCGGACGCGGGGGAGGGCGTGAGGCGTCGTCCCACATCAGGGCGGGCGTCAGCGCGGCGGTCGCGGTCCCGTCACTCTCGGCGAGCGCTCGCGCCCTGTGCCGGCGCATCCGGTGGGGCAGGCCTCGTGCCGGTCCGTTCAGCAGGAGCGCGGCCAGCTGGTCCCCGCGGGTACCGGCGAGTTCCTGCCGGTCCCAGACGATCACCGGGACGCCGAGGGCCAGACAGACCGCCCGCAGGGCAGCCCGGTGCTGCGGGGCAGAGTCGATGATGACGCGAGCCACCGTCAGGTCTTCCTTCAGCAGCCCGTACACCTGCAACTGCTTGGTGTGTCGCTGGTCCAGGCGCAGCACTCCGCTGTTGTCGAGTTCCGCCCAGCGGGCCTGCCAGTGCCGCACGGAATCCGGCGCCCGGCGGCGGGCGTCGGGGCAGCGCACCACCACGGCGTACTCCGCGCCCAGGACGACCGGGAGCTCCTCGGGCGAGGCCTCGTTGTCCCACTGATCGACCGGCACATCCAAGTACTCCTGGTCGAGTAAGACTTCGAGGAACGGGACCACGGGGGCAGGCCCCATCGAGCTGGTCTCACGGACGAGGATGCGGTGCAGCAGACGGACCAGGTCCGCCGGGGCGCGCGGCTCGTCCTCGACCAGCACCTGCCGTTCATCGTCGCCGCCGGTGCCGGCGTCGTACCAGGCCTCGCAGCGATAGGTGTTCGGTGAGCAGGGCGTGAGCCGAACGGTCAGCCGCGGGCTGGGCGGCCCCGTGCGCTTACGCCGTCGGCGTGCCCAGCCGGCCGCGTCGTCCCGGCGCTCGCCCAATGCCTCACTGGCCACTCCCAGTCGGCGGGCGACCTGCTCGGAGAACTCCCAAAAACGCTGCATCCGGTCCGGCACGCAGGTGGCCGCCAGATACTCCACCGCACGCAGCAGGGCCGGCACGCGCGGCGATCCGTCGGGCACGGGCGCGCTGTCGCCCCAGAACTCCTCGAGCGCCGCGATCAGCTGGACGGTTGCGCTGTCGTCGTCGGCCCGCACAGCCTCGGCGTCCCACGACCGCGTAGGCGCGTGCCCGAGTGCGGGAGAGGCGTCGAAGAGAGTGGTGTGGGGCAGTGCCGCACGGGCTGCCTTCGGGAAGCGGTCTTGGACGTCCTTGGACATCAGGTCCAGCAGCCAGCTGTGCTCGCGGACGGACAGCAGCCCCGGGATAGTGGCGGCCCGGCCAAGGGCGAGAAGCTTGCGCGCCGTCGCGCGGTCGGGTGCCCCCAGCCCCTCCATGAAGGTGGCGATCGCCCGATGCCGGGTGAGCAGGATCTCCGCGATGTCGTCGACGGTTGGCACGCCCGGTGTGACGTCGAGGCCCAGTTCCTGGGCCAGCCGCACTCCGTGCTCGGCGCGTTTGGCGGGTTCGGCGAGCAGGCCGGCCACCAGCGCGGTGCAACTGTGCCAGGTGGCGGGATCCACCGCATCGGGCGGCCGCCCGGCGTCCGGGCCGGCAGGCAAAGCGCCGCACGCGGCCGTGGTGTGCTGCCCGTCGACGGCATCGAGCTCGGCTTGGACAGTCTGCCAGGGAAGGACGATGGTTCGGCGGGTCACCTGATGGGAGTGGAAGGGCCCCGGGGGCGGCTCCATGACGCCCAGCACGATGCCCACCGCCGCGCCCTGGTCCTCGCACCACAGGGGGCTTCCGCTGTAGCCGGGGTTGATGGCCGCGCCCCGCAGCGTCGAGTCGACGAAGCCGACCAGCTCTTCGCAGGACTGGACCGAGCCGTCGGCATAGCTGAACGGCTGGCCGCTGCCGTGCCAGGCACGCACCTCCTGCCCTTCAGCCATCCGTGCCCAGTTCATGGGACGCACCGGCGCCGGCACCTCGTCGGCAAGCTCGAGGAGCGCAATATCGCCATACCAGACGAAGTCCCCGGTCCGTGCGGGCTGGGGAGGACCGCCCGGTGCGGTGCGGCGAGCCGGGATCCAGGCGAGGGTCTGCGCAGGGATCGCCGCGCGGGACCCGGCGTAAGGGAAGGCCACGCCGACGGCGGCTCCTACCGGCTCGTCCTGGGTGAACATGTCCCGGCCCAGCGCGTCGTTCACCACGTGGGAACAGGTAAGAACCCGGCCTTCGCCCAGATAGACGCCGCTGCCGACGGTCGTGTTCCCAGCGGCGTCGAGCACACAGACGAGGGACTGCCGCGCCCCACTAGCGGCCGCGCCTTCCGTACGCAGCCAGCGACGGCCCCTAACCCGCATGAGCGCCGGAGACGGACCCGGAGGAAACAGAGGCGGACGGGGAAGCGGCGCCCGCGACCGGTGCCGAAGCGTCGGATGGTACGGCCACGGCAGGCCGCGGCAGCCGCCAGTTCGCGGTGATCGTCATGGTGGCCTCGCCGCTGGCGCCGACGACACTGAGCTTGAGATCGGCGCCGACGCGCACTCCGAAGCCCACGGACAACTCGTCGGGCGCGTCCGGCACGGCGGCGACAGTGTCATGAACGCGTTGCAGCAGAGGGACGAGGGGAGCCAGCAGGGCAGTCAGAGCTCCCTCGGTGGCCGCCACGACCCGGGAACCCCTGGCCACCGGACGGGACTTGCCGAACCCGGGCACGCTCTCCTGGTCGTCGGCCTCCTCCCGCGAGCCTGCCTGCGCGGACGGGAGGGCGTCGAAGACCTGAAGAGCCAGCGCCGTCCCGTCATCGAATGTGAATTCGACGAAGTCTGCCACTCTGTCAGTCTGCCTCAACTCGGCCCATTCAGCGGCCGGTTTGCCAGAACTGATCGTCTCCAGAAACGGGTGTTCGCGGCGCCGCTCCGGCACCAAGAGGTCGTTGTTTTGGTGCCCGCAGGCGACGTGGCCTACGGCCTGCGGGCAGATCGGCCCGCGCGGCGTTGTCCTTGCCCTCGATCCCGCTCGTGCATCCTCGATGGCTTGGTTCGCTTCCGTGGAAGAACCTTCTACAGCGGAGGAGGGACTCTGGCGCATCGTAAGCGACCGTTGCCGAGCTGCGGCGTCGGTGCCTCCGTCGACGCGATCGCCTCGACGCGTGCTCCACAGCTTCCCTGCCTGGAGGATCGTGATGTGCAAGGGCAACGTCTTCGGCATCGTCGGCTAGGGACCCGTGGTCCTTCGCGGTCCTCGCCAGTCCAGTAACCGGTCCGTCACCGCGGCGTATGCCCTGAACCTGGTCCAGGGACTGCCGAGCCTCGGCAGTCCCTGGAGGAGGCAGGCAGTTCAGCCACCTGATGACTTCCGGGTGGGGCTCGGACGAGTTCCGCCGGATTCAAGGTGAGCCGGCGGGCGGTGAGAAAACCGACGCCATATCCACGCGGCAGTCGTCATGACAAAGGCGGCGGCAAGGGCGCCGAGGAACTCCGGCACTGCGGCAAGCAGAAGCTGCCACAGGGCCGGTTCCTGTCCTGTCCGATGACGCGTGTCGCTGAGTGCCACGGCGAGATGGGCGAGGTCGCTGATCATTTCAAGTCTCCTTACCGAGTGGTCCGTTGCTGCCGAATGGGCATGCGGAGACAGTCGCCCTTTGGAGCGCGGTCCCCACGTGGCTGGGGACCGGCTGGGACGACCAGGGACGGCGCGGGACACGACGGGGACAACTCCCTTGTGGTGGCCTCGCTGAACCAGCCGAGAGCTGGAAGCATCGTGGGGCAGCATGAGTCGTCCCAGCACCGTCAACGGGGAGGCAGGAGTGGGGCCCGCAGGCAGTCGAGGTCGGACAGCAGCAGATCTGTGGCAGGAGTTTGGTGACTTCCTGCGTCAACAGGCCGAACGCGCCGGGATGGGCTCCCGCGACGTCGAGCAGGCGTTCAGGGCGGCGGCCCAGCGTGAGCAGGCGGTGCAGCGTGAGGTCGATCCGATCGGAGGGCCTCCCACCCATCGCGTGAGCGATATGGCGTTTTCCAAGTCGCACATTGACCGCATCTTCAACGCGCAGGCCCGGCCCAAGCCACCGTTGTCGTTCACCATGCAGTTCCTGCGCATCACCAGCCAAGCAGCCGGTCTTACGCTGCAAGAGCACCAAAGCCTGTGCAACCAGGCACGATCATTGCTGCAGGCCGCATTGGATGCGTCGACCACCACGCACCAGCCTCTGCCAGGCCCTCGCTCCGCTGCCCCGCAGTCCCAGCAGCCCGAGGAAACCGTCGCCGTCCTGCGGCTTGAGCGCGATCTCGCCCGCCATGCAGAGACCCTGCAACGCGCCCTCCACACCGAAACACGACTGCGCTACGCCATGCGGGACGCCGAAATCCTGATGTCGACCCTGCTGCAGATCATCAGCACTCTGCGCGAGATCATCGCAGGGAACGACTTCCGTGAGCTCAAAGCCCTGCGCACGGCAGACCGTACGAGTCTTGCCCATGTACGCGAAGAGACCCGTCAGGCGCTGACACACAAATCCACGGCACAGCAGGAAGCCGACCGCGTAGCGGTACGCATCGGTGTCCTGGAAGACCTCTGGCGCCGCGCCCGCGCCGACGTTCAGCGCCTCGCCCTGCACCCCGACGCCGCCGGGTTCCCCCTCACCGATCTCGGCCCTGAACAGCCCGCCCAGCCTCTCCTTGCTCGCGACCTGCTCACGCAGCCGGTGCTCGACGACATCGCAGTCGCCCTGGCCAAAGCACAGGACGTCAACAGCCGAGCAGAAGACACGGTCCAAGACCTGCACCACGCCATCGCCCAGGGACAGGGATTCCTCCCACCCGAAGACGAACTTGCCGTCCTCTTGGCATCAACCCGCCTCACCGACTCATCCGCCCGACACGCGGCAGTCACCCGGCTGAGCACCAACTGGTCCCACATTCCCGAAGCGCAGGAGGCTGTCCTGCGCTTGGCCGACGACCCAGACGCAGATGTCCGCCGCTATGCCGTCGAGACACTCACGAAAGGCTGGTCGGGCGACGCCGAAGCTCAAGCAACCGTGTTGCGCTTGGCCGACGACCCCAATGCCATGGTTCGCAGGGCCGTTCCTTCCTCTCTCAGCCAGGGATGGCCCGGTGATCACACAGCTCGTGAGGCTATCCTGCGCCTGGCTGCTGACCACGACGTGGAGGTCCGCCGCGATGCTGCCGATGCTCTGGCACGGGGCTGGCCGGACGACCTCCAAGTGCGTGATGCAGTGCTACACCTGGCCGACGACTCGGAACCGAACGTCCGTTACCACGCTATCGATGCTTTGGAGAAGGGCTGGCGAGGTGACCTGGCAGTTCGGGACACGGTCCTGCGCCTGACTGCTGATCAGAGTGCCGACGTCCGCCGCTACGCCGCCTTCGCGCTCGGCTACGGTTGGCCAGGCGACCTGCAAGTACGTGATGCTGTGCTGCGCCTGACCGCCGATCACGAGGCTGACGTACGCCACTACGCTGCTGACGCGCTGGCGCAGGGCTGGCCGGGGGATCTCGAGGTACGCGAGACCGTCCTGCGTCTGGCCGACGACGTGAACGAGGACGTGCGCCGTTACGTCGCTGCCCCCCTTAGGCAGGGGTGGCCCGGTGATCCCGCCGCCCGCGACGCGCTCCTGCGCCTGGCCACTGATCACGACGCAGAAGTCCGCAAGTCCGCTGCCTCCGCGTTAGCGCATGAATGGCCGGGCGATCCGGCAGCCCGAGATGCGCTTCTGCGTCTGGCCGCTGATCAGAACGCGGATGTCCGCGGGTCCGTCATTCATGAACTGGTACAAGGATGGCCAGGCGAGTCCGTGATCCGGGACGCACTCCTGCGATTGGTTGACGATCAGGAGTCAATGGTTCGCAGGCTCCTTGCCGGTGAACTGGCGCAGGGCTGGCCAGGCGACGCTGAGGTCCGTGCCGCCGTCCTGCGCCTGGCGGCGGATCAGAACACGGACGTCCGTGAGGCGGCCGTCGATGCACTAGCGAAGGGCTGGCCGGGCGACCCCATCGCTCGGGACGCGGTCACGCGCCTGGCAGCGGATCAGAGTGCGGACGTTCGCCGCGATGCCGCCGACGCACTGGCTCAGGGATGGCCAGGCGATCCTGCAGCCCAGAGTGTGGTCGTTCGTCTGGCTACGGATCAAGGCGCGGATGTTCGCCGCTACGCCGCCTCCGCGTTGGCGAGGGGGTGGCCGGGCGAATTCGTGGTCCGAGATGCACTCCTGTCTTTGGCCGACGATCGCGAGTCCGCGGTTCGCCAGTCCGTTGCCGAGAGCTTGCCGCAGGGCTGGCCAGAAGATCCTGCAGCCCGGGACACCGCTGTGCATCTGGCTGCGGATCACAGCGCGGCCGTCCGGGAGGCCACTGCCGATGGGCTGGCCAACGGATGGCCGGGTGATCCTGCAGCCCGGGATGCGCTCATTCGTCTGGCTGCGGACCACAGCACGGACTTGCGGCGATCTATCGCTCCCGCGCTAGCAAAGGGGTGGCCGGGCGATTTCGCGGCCCGGGACGCACTCCTGCGCCTGGCCGATGATCAGGAGTCAGCGGTTCGCCAGTCCGTTGCCGAGAGCTTGGCGCAGGGGTGGCCGGGTGATTCGGTGGCCCGGGATGCGGTCGTTCGTCTTGCTGCGGATCGGAGTGCGGATGTTCGCCGTTCTGCTGCTTCCGCTGTGGGGCAGGGCTGGCCGGGAGACCTCGCAACGCGGGACGTTGTTCGTGAACTGGCCGACGATGCCAGTGCCGCAGTCAGGAGGGATGCAGCCGATGGTCTGGCGCAGGGGTGGCCGGGCGATTTCGCGGCCCGGGACGCACTCCTGCGCCTGGCCGATGATCAGGAGTCAGCGGTTCGCCAGTCCGTTGCCGAGAGCTTGGCGCAGGGGTGGCCGGGTGATTCGGTGGCCCGGGATGCGGTCGTTCGTCTTGCTGCGGATCGGAGTGCGGATGTTCGCCGTTCTGCTGCTTCCGCTGTGGGGCAGGGCTGGCCGGGAGACCTCGCAACGCGGGACGTTGTTCGTGAACTGGCCGACGATGCCAGTGCCGCAGTCAGGAGGGATGCAGCCGATGGTCTGGCGCAGGGGTGGCCAGGCGATCCGGCAGGCCGGGATGCGGTGGTGCGCCTGGCCGATGATCAGAGTGCGGACGTCCGCGACGCTGCTGTCGACGGGCTTGCCAAGGGGTGGCCGGGTGATCCTGTAGCCCGGGATGCGGTTGCGCGCCTGGCTGCGGATCAGAGCGCTGATGTTCGCCGATCTACCGTTCCCGTGTTGGCGCAGGGGTGGCCGGGTGATCCTGCGGCCCGGGATGCGGTTGCGCGCCTGGTTGCGGATCACAGTGGGGATGTTCGCCGCTCCGCTGCTCCCGCATTGGCGCAGGGGTGGCCGGGTGATCCTGCGGCCCGGGATGCGGTGGTGCGTCTGGCTGCCGATCAAAGTGCGGACGTCCGCTGCTCCGCCGCCTCCGCGCTGGCGCGAGGATGGCCGCGCGATTCCATGGCCCGGGAAGCCCTCCTGCGCCTGGCCGAAACTCCGGCGACAGACGTCCGTGGAGCCACCGCCTTGGCATTGGCGCAGGGGTGGCCGGCTGATTCGGTGGCCCGGGACGCTGCCCTGCGCCTGGCCGAAGCTCCGGACGCAGACGTGCGCTGGAAAGCCGCTGCTGGGCTGGCGGATCATTGGCCGGGCGATCGTGAGGCACGTGGCGCCGTATTGCGTCTGGCGGCCGATCACAACGCAGACGTCCGCCGGGCCGTCGCCAATACGCTGAAGCGAGGATGGGCCAGCGATCTTGAAATACGTGGCGCCGTATTGCGTCTGGCCGCCGATCCGAACGCGGACGTCCGCTGGTCTGTAGCCTCCGCTCTGGCGCGGGTGTGGCCGGACGATCGTGTAGCCCGCGACGCGCTCGCGCGTCTGGCCGCTGATCAATACGCCGTAGTCCGCCAGCGTGCTGCGGAGTTACTAAGCCCCAGGCCCGCATCGGAAACCGAGGGGCCACTGCCATAACAAACAGCACGGTCTCCTGCTCGCATTCGCCCACGCGACGACTTTGCTGATTCTGGATGCGTCACATTCATGACCCTCCGCCGCCCCGGCCGAGTCCCTGTGTCTGCTGTCACGCAGCTGCCGGGGAGGCATGAGAGTCATGGAAACAGGTGCAGGCCGACACGTTCAGAGTGAGGGCCGCAGGTCGCGGCCTGGCCGCCGCCGATGCGCTGGAGAGGGGATGGCTCGGCGATCTCATGGCGCGCTCAACCGTGTCGGCCGCTTATTGAGTGCTGGCGTGCTCGAAGCTGTCGTCGATACCGAGTGGCGGGAATGCCTTTTTCGCGAGACGGGCAACGACCCGTGTGAAGGCCGCATCCACGGTTCCACCAACGACACCGCCGATGCCGGGAACCAGTTTGGTCAGGGTGACCATAGAACGCTTCGTCCCGTACTTCGCGACGAGCATGAACCCGACTTTCTTGTTAATCGCTCTCAGTACTTCGATGGGGAGTCGCTGGATCGCAGTCTCAGCCAATTTTTGTGTGACCTTCACTCCGAATCCCGCAAGGACAGCATTCGGCGATCCGCCAGCGATCGTGATCAGGATGGCGTGCCGCACGAGCTCGTCTTGAAGATCCCAGCCGCGCAGGTGGGCGATGGCGCCGACTAGCCTGGCGTTGAGAATGGCCTGGCCGGCGATGTTCGCCGGGAGCGTTACCGGAAGCGCGATCAAGCCTCCGAGGCCTGTTACGAAGCCAGCAGTGCCCACCATCACGGTCGTCTCATTGGTGATCCGGCGAATCGCCTTTTCCGGATCATCGTATGAGGTGGCGCGCGCCTCGGCGTACGAGCGCGAGCCGGAGAGGGGGCCGACGCCGTCGTCGACCACCTTCCTCAGCTGTTCGACCAGGGTCGCTCCAACCTGCTCAAGTGTGTTCAGCTTCTCTTCGGGCTCGTCCGTCATTTGGGTCCCCCCCAAGGGTCTGTGTGGTGAGCGGTGTAACTCTCGGCCGGAAAGCGTCAGTTGGGACTGACGAACCCGGGAGGAACACCGTGAAGCAGAGTATGCGTTCGAGCAGGTCCGCTGGCGAGGCGGAGCCGGTGCTGGACCGATCCCTTGTAGGGAAGCGGTGGCCCGGGCGAAGGCGGACGGTATCCAGATGGCCGGGTCTGGGTCGGCGACGGCAGCGAGAGCACGAAGCTCCTCCTCCCGCGCGAGAGCGGCCTCCCCACAGCCTTTCGTCCCTGCATTGTCGACACCGCGACTTGCATGTCACCCAGGACGAATCAGACGGAGCCGAGCCACAGCCTTCCTGGCCAACGGGCACATCATGCCTGTCCTGCCAAAGTCCGCACATCAGGTTCGGAGAAGCACAAATTCTCACGCTGGTTCGGTGCCGAGGGCGGTTTCCGTGTTCTGGCCGCTCCAGCCTTCTTTGGTGCGCCACAGGACGTGGATCCCGAAGATGTCGTGGAGGGTGTCGGCTGCCCAGTTTTCGGCGGGCGGTTGGCACAGGACCAGGTGGAGGCGGTCGGCGGGGGTGGGGAGGGTGTGGTTGATCTCCAGGAGGCGGACGGCACCGGAGCGGAGGTCGGCGTAGGTGCAGCGGCTAGCATCGAGGACCTCGTAGAGGAAGCGGCCGTCTTTGGTGGTGCAACTGACGTCGATGAAAGGGGCGTTGGCGGGTTGCAGGTCGGCTCGCAGGAGCGCGGCCATCAGTTCCAGGCGCACAGCCTCGTGGGTTTTGCAGGTCCGGTCGGCCGCCGCCGCGGTCTCCAGGATGTGCAGCAGGCTGGGGCTCGGTTCTGTCGTCAAGGCGGTGGGGTCGGTTGCGGTGGCGGGCATGGCGTCAGATTCCTTCGCTTCGCTCGTGTGCAAGGCGGCGGGGGTGTGATTGTTCGCCGCCGCCGGGGCGAGGGCGGCCAGGCTCTGCTGGAGCGTGTGGCGCGCGGTGAGCAGGGCGTCGGCCCAGCCGGCACGTTCCAGGTCGACCTTCAGCTGATCCGCGTCCAGGCTGTTGTCCTTGAGCGCATGGTGGGCTCGTGCCGCAAGGTCGCGCAGGAGGGTCAGACTGTGCCGGTCCGGGGATCCGAGTACACGCCGCACCTCGACCCAGTCCGCCTGGTCTCGGCGCAGCACGCGGTTGGCCATGCCCTTGAGCTCGGACAGACGATCGCGGGCGTCCTGCGCGACGATGCTCTCACCCTTGATCAGCTCGTCCAGAACGCCGAGCGCGGCCGTGTAGCGCGGCGCCATCCTGGCCGAGATGGGCTGTCTGCCGCGCTGGTCGGCGGTGAGCACGCAGTGGGTTGATTCGTGGGCGAACACCCAGCAGTCCAGCTCGTCGCCGGGACGCGGGGAGGCCGTGCCGTGGCGGACCGTCAGGACCAGGGGGTGGTTGACGGTGGGGGACAGGGCCGTGACCTTGTATCGGCCGCCGGAGCCGGGGCCGATGACACGGATGCGGATGTCGGTGCCGATGGCAGGCAGGTCGTCGCCGGCCGCGCTCGGTTCGGTGCCGGTCCTCGCCGGTTCGATGATGTCGTTGCTTGGTATGAGGGCCTCGGGGAGCGGGGAGGTGTGTAGGACGGTCAGGCTTTGGGTGCTGCGGGTCAGGGCGACGTAGAGTTGGCGCAGACCGGCCGGGCCGCGGTCGGCGATGGTGGCCGGTTCGACGACGAGGACGTGGTCGTACTCCATGCCCTTGGCCTGGGCGGCGGCCAGAACCGACACCGCCTCACGCCCCTGGGCCGTGATCTGGTCTGCTCGGTCCAGGTGGTTGCGGATCTCCTCCAGCCAGCCGGAGTCGTCGGGGACGATGACCGCAACGGATCGCAAGGTGCTTCCGTCGCTGGTGCCGACAAGGCGGATTGCCTGGGCGACGGTGTCGTCGAGGAGCTTCCACGGCTCGGTCGCCACTGTCCGCACGGCCTGGTCGCCCACCGCGCGTACGGCCTGCGGATAGGGCAGCGTGGGAGCGATCCTGCGGGCCAGCGGGGCCACGAACGCCATGATCTCGGCGGGCACGCGGTAACTCGTGTTCAGCTCGGCGACCCGCCAGTCCCCATGGTCGGACAGGACGGTACCCAAACGCTCCCAGTCTGTGTAGAGGTGCGGGCCGGTGGCCTGGGCCAGGTCACCCAGGACCGTCATCGAGCCGTTGACCGCGCGGCGGCGGCGCAGTGAACGGGCCTGCATGGGAGTCAGATCCTGGGCCTCGTCGATAACGATGTGCCCATAGCGCCGCGGCGTCTCGCCCGTGATGAGGTACTGGAGTTCTTCAAGGCTGACCCGGTCGTCCAGGGTCCAGGGTTCGGCGTCGGCCTGGTCGGCGCGGTCACGGTGAAGGGCGGCCTGTTCCTCGTCGTCGAGGATGCCCTCGGCGCACGCCTGCAGAAGGTCGGCCGAGTCATACAGGCTCCGCAAAGCCTCCCGGGCGCTTGGGGAGGGCCAGACACGGTCGATGAGGCGCTCGAGGCGCCGGTTGCGTTCCAGGTCGCGGCGGATCGTGCCGTCCCGACCACGACGTGGGGCGAGGGCGGCGAGCTCGCCCAGTAGGCGGTCGACGAGCAGACTGCGGAAGTGGTCGCGGCGCTGGCGATAGGCGCCGTCGCCGGCGCGTGCCTCTTGGAGGAGGGCGAGAACCTCGGAGCGTGGGATGCGCAGGGTTGTGCTGCCGGCGGTTACCACGATGGCGGGCTCGTCGCCCTCGAAGGAGGCAGCGGTGGTGAGCTCGTCGAGCGCTTCGGGCCGACAGTCCTGCTCGACGCGCCGCCGCAGGACATCCGCCATGCGCTCGTCGGATTTCACCAGCCGGGCCGCGGGCGTGTCGGTGCCCAGGACGTCGCCGTCCCACAGGCGGGTGAGCTGGACGGCGTTGACGTTGCGGGTGCCCAACGTGGGCAGGACTTGGCCGACATAGGTGAGGAACTGCTGGTGGGGGCCGACCACGAGGATGTCCTGGGCCAGGAAATGCTCGTTGTTCACAAGCCAGGTGACGCGGTGCAGGCCGACGGCGGACTTGCCGGTGCCCGGGCCGCCCTGCACGACGAGGATGTCGGAGGGGGATCCGGTGACCAGGTCCATCTGGTCACGGCGGATGGTCTCGACGATGTCCCGCATGCGACCGGTGCGCGAGCGCTGGAGTTCGCGCAGGAGGAACTCGTCCGGCTGCAGGGGCTTGCGGCGCTGGATGCGGGCCAGGTCGGAGGGCGTGTGAGCGGGCGCATGCTCCGGCTTCTGGAGCTTGCCGGCCTCCTGCTCTGCGGGGGTCTCGGTGGTCGCGGCGTCCTCGGCAGGGGACTTGTCGGCGGTGGCGTCCTCTGGGGACACCCGAGGCTTCGGAACCGCCGTGGGCACCTGGAGGAGGCCGGTGGGAGCACCAAGGAGGGCCGTCGAGGTGATCTCGTCGACGTAGCCCTCCACGATGCGCCGCACGCACCGCAGTTGCCGGCGCAGGAGCACCTCTCCCGGCGCCTCAGGCCGCGCCTGGAACCACTTCTTCGCGAGCGGGCTGGTCCACAGGACGACCACCGTGTCACGGGTGTGGACATCGGAGACGGCACGCCGGCCGACGTACCACTTCTTGGCGTCGCCGTCGGGCTCCTCTGGCGCGTCGACGCGGGCGAAGACGAGAGATTCGCTCCCCAGGCCGCCGTATGCCGCTGCCCGCTCCTCTGCGTCCTTCCGATTGGCGATGCCGTCCTTGCCGCTGGCCGACGCCGTAGCCGCCGATGTCCCGCTCAATTCGGCCAGTCGTGCGATGTAGCAGTCGTAGGCGTGATCCACTGCCCTTTGCTCGTCGGCGATAACCTGGTCGCGCCTCGTGGTGATGGTCACGTTGCTTTCCCTCCCCTTGCGGCACTCAGAGTGCCGCGACGGGCATACGCCCGTCCCCCAGCGAAACAACTATCAAATTTGTCGGTTGCACGTAGTCAGGGGACGCCTGACCGCTGATCTCTTGCACGGCTGCGCACCAGTCGGCTTTTCGCGAGGGATGCCTCCGGTGGTCAATAGCCCTGCGAACCCGTCTCGGGAGAAGGGATGAGCCGGGGAGTCGGGGTACTCCAGGCAGTGGCTGTGGACGAGTTCGCCCGGTTCGGCCTGGCGCCTGTTGGGAACCTGAGCCGGTGGAGTGCCGACTTGTGGGTGGTGGGCTCGCACTGGTCCTGGATGGGCATCAGGTGGCTCCTTCGGACGGGTGGCTTCGGCCGGCGGTTGATGACCGGGCGGCAGGATGGGACGGCTTTGGACCCAGCAGGGGTGAGGGTTCACGCAGCTGTGCGCGGCTCACTCTGGGCGAATCGAAGAGTGCGCAGGATTTGCGTCTGCTCCTTGCGGGCGACGGCAGCGGGGATGCGGCCGGTGGCGTGGCGCAGGGCTACTGCTGCGAGAGCGTCGGCGGTCTCGTTGAGGTCGTGGCCGATGTGGCCTTTGAGCCAGCGCACTTCTACCCGGTCGCGGTGCGGCATCAGGTTGGCCAGGAGCTGCTTGCCTTCGGGGAACACAACGGTGCGGTGGGCTACTGCCGGGTCGGCGGTTTCTAGGGCCCGGTTGACGGTGGTGACGGCTTCGGAGCTGTCGCACAGGATGACGATGGGGGAGTCCGGGCTGTGGTGGAGAAGGCCGAGGGCGGCGTTGCAGATGCCGATGACCTCGGCCTCACCGCTGCTGTGGGCCATAGAGGCTCCGTGTCCCGTCATGCCGTTCTCTGCGACCCAGCCATAGCCGCACTGGGCGGACTCGTCGCCGACCGCGGCGTCGGCAACGGCCACGACTGCGTGGGGGAGGAGGTCGTCGAGGATCGCGTATCGGTCTGAGGCGGCGTCCGGCTCGACGATCTCCCCTGGGGAGTCGTCCATGTTCAAGAGAGCGCTGGCAGGGACTTCCGTGGCGAGGGTTTCGGCAAGAGCGAGGTGGCATCGCGGGCAGCCCGCGGCCCGTTCCAGGCAGGCGGCCTTGTGCTCGGCGGCCAGCAGCCGAGCGCGGTCCCACAGGTGCGGATGGACGGCGGCAAAGCGTGCGATGGCTCTTGCGTGGCATTGGGCGAGCAGGTCGGCGAAAGTCCCTCTGGCCGTAAACTCCCGGATACGGTCGTGGAGATCGGCGGTTCGATGCCTGGCTTCGACCGCACGGGCGGTGAGGATCGCGGTGTCCTGGTAGGCGTCCTCGAGCACGTCGAGCTGGACGCTGCGGGCGGTGAGAGGGCGGCCGAGTGCGGCGCGCTCGGCCTGGGCGATCGCGTAACGGCCCCAGGCCAGCGCGGTACGCGCTTGCCGGCTCCATCGTTCGACGACCGCGTCATGTCCAAGGTGGGGGTTCTCCGCTTCCCGGGCATCGTGCAGCAGGGCCTGGACGAAGGTGTCGTCGTCGCAGTCCAGCAGTTCGCGGACCGGAAGTGGGATTTCAGTCTGCATCAGCTGGCGCTCTCGTGCCCATCGAGCCCGGTCGTAGTTCGGCACGCTCAAAGCGTCAGGGGACAGCCCCCGATGGACGAGCTCCTCTTCCAGGGCGCGGAGGTAGGCCTGCGGGTGTGCAGCCCGTGCCGCCCGCAGGTCGAGCGGACCGGTCACCGGCGTGTGCTCCTGCGGGACCCGACGGGCGCGCTGCTCCTTGCATACGGCTTCGGCCTGGGACCGGGCGCGCCGAACGCGGCGGGCGTACTCGCGCAGCGGCCGCAACCGCTGCGCCGGCATAACGGAGAGTTCAGCGCGCCGGACAGCTCCCCGGGCGAGGACCTCTGCGTGGGCAAGCGCGATTGCGACGGGTCCGGCGAGTGCGGGGTGGTCCAGCGCGGCTTCGGTTTCCGGGGCCGCGGTGCCGTTCATCCGGGCCAGGGCGGCGTCCTGAAGCGCGATGAAGTCCTCGGCGAGGCGGCGGACCAGTTTGGGGTGCGCAGGGAACGTCATGGGGAACTCCCAGGTCGAGGGCGGATGGTGAAGCGCAGTGGGATGGCTGTTGAGCCGGGCCGTGACGGTGGCCGTGACACGGCGGTGCGGCGGAGGGCCATGCGGGGAGGTCAGGCGGCGGCGCGGCGCCGGTGGTCGGCGAGGGTGCCGGAAGTGACGCAGTCCGCGGCGACGGAGGCATCGGTGGTCAGGACGATCGGCCCGACGAGGGCCTTGACCTGCTGGTCGATGCAGATGCCGCGGCGCTGGCGGGTCTGGGACCGGGGTGCGCGTGCGAGCGGTGAGCGCTGTCCCATGGCGGGGTCCTCCTGTCCTGGTGGGTCGGTGGGTGGCGGGCGGTGCGGGGTCGCCCGCCACTGGCGCGATTGCCGCGTGGAGGGTGCTTGGCGCGAGTTCAGGTGGTGCGGACTTGCGCGTAGACGGTGAGGAAGAGCTCCAGGTCGGCGGCCTCGTCCGGGGCGGTGTGTCCGGAGGCGAGCCGTGTGCAGGCGTCGCGGTGGGCCTGGCGCAGGTACCCGTTGCGGTCCAGGTGGTGCCACAGGAGCCGGAAGGCCTGCTGGTGGTCGTACAGGCTGGTCTCGTACGAGCCGCGTGTGACGCGGCGCGCCTGTTCCAGCAGGGCGCGGAAGTTCTCGTCGTCGCTGCGCCGCAGCAGCGCGGCCAGGTGCCGGTGGTAGATGGTGAGCTCGAGCTCACCGGACTCGGTCAAGCTGCGGTTTTCCCTCTCACTTGGGCGTCGTGGGCGTCGTGGGCGTCGGGGTGCGGGCGGTGTGCTGCGGTCAGCCGACCTTGGCCCACTTCTGGCAGCCAGTGGTCTTGAAGACTTCGCCCTTGCGGACGGTCGCCCGGCCGCTTCCCTGGAGGTTGTTGTTGGCGATGATCGAGTTGAAGTCGCCGGTGGAGTCCTTGGCCCGCTCCCAGTAGCACAGGACCGAGTTGTCCGGGCCGGCCGTGCGGTAGGTGCCGGCCTGCATGTCGGTGCCGACCAGGTACTCGCCATCCCCAGCGATGGTGGTGGCGGGGCCCTTGGGCTTGGGCGGCTTGGCGGTGACTGTCTTGGTGGCGGTCACCGTGGGGGCCGGGGCGGCGGCCGCCTTGGCGGTGGCGGTCACCGTCGCGGCCGGATTCGCAGCCGCGTTGCCATTGGCCTCGGCGCCTCCGCCGCCTGCCGCGGCGCCGAGGAACAGGGCGACGACCCCGACCGCACCGTGGGTGAGCCAGGCCTTGCGCCGCGAGGGCTTCACCAGCGGTTGCGGCGCCGGGGAGTAGGCGGTCGGGTGCTGCGTCGCCCAGTGAGGGGCGGACGGGTTCGGCGGATACGGAGGCGTGGCAGGGCTCATGGCAGTTCCTTGGTGAAGTGGCACAGAATGCGCGAGGGCGAGGCGGCGGGCGTAGGAGCGCGCTGCAGCCGGCGGCAGGGTGGGGCCTGACACGAGGCACGGTGAAGGCATGCACAGGCTTCGCCCGAGAGGGGCGGGAGCCGTGCTGTTGCCAGGAGCGTAGCGCCACGAAGCCGAACTTTGGAACCCTTTGGAAAACATTGGAATGGGTTGGAGTCTGGGCTATGCTGCCGCCATGCCCGAGTCACTCGAAGCACTCGAACAGCGGATGGCAGACCTCCGTGCCTGTCTCCGCGAAGCAACGCGCGCGGGAGACAAGGGCGCTGCGTCGAAGGCCCGACGTGAACTGCGCGCTGTCGAGCAGGCATGGAACGACGCCCTGGACGCGGAAGCCGATACCGCCCTTGCGGAGCCGGCCGACAGCGCTGCCGCTCAGCGGTCCGATGCTCCCCCCTTCGTCGCGAGAGCCTCCCGCAGCGGCGGCGCCGTGATCCCTGTGCGCGAGCAGGTCCACCAGGCGCTCACCGTCCTCGGTGCCAACGCCGCACCCAAGCTGATCTCCGCCACACACGAAGCCTTCTTCGCCGACGCGATCGTCACCACCCGGCTGGCGTCGCTGCGCCGCGATGAGGAGCGCTCCTTCGCCGCCCAGGCCCATGCGCGCCCCTACTACATCTGCGCCGCCCTCACCCACGACCGGCTGGCCCCGGCCAGAGGGCTCCTGGCCGTCTCCACCTGGCCGTTGGAACAGCGCATCGTCGGGCCGCTCGGCCCGCGCACGGACTTCCTCACCCAAACCATCAGGGTCGCCGAGCAGATCCAGCGCATCCAGGCGACCGGTGAACAACCCTCGGATGCCGCCTGGCGACTGCTGCACCGCTTCGCGCAGAACGTGCCCGGAGCGCACGAGGGTTTCGGCGCCCCCGACCCAGAGCGGGTCATCCGCGCCGCCACAGCGGAGTTCGAGGTCCACGCCGCGCAGGACGCCTCCCAGCGGCGCGCCGCCGCTGAGCGCGCCCGCAACCTGACGGACACGCAGAAGCTCTTCGGTGCGCCCTCGCTCGGTCTCGCCGGTGCCGCTGACCCCACCGGAACAGACGGCACCTGAGCGGCGCTCCGCGCCACCCCGGTTCATCCCTCTGCTCGCCCATCCACCTGCCCAGGAAGAAGCCATGGCGCCGCCCAGCTCCGAAGACAGGCTCTCGCGCCTGCGCGGACCGATCGCCCCGCAGGCGTACACCGCGCGGAAGATCACTGCACTGACCGCCAACCCCGGCTGCGCCCGCCGCGCCGTGCTCGACGCCGCCGGCGTCGACAAGAACGCGCTCGCCGCCCGCGTCGGCTTCGCCGCCCGCTTCGGGCAGTCCCCGTTCGCGATATCCCGGGGCAACGCCTTCGAGGACCTGGTCAAGGCGGACGGCTACGCCGCCATGTTCACCCTGCTGCGCGCAGAGCTCGACGTCCCCGTCCACGAGGCCGGCGTCGCCGACCTCAACACGGTCGGGGCCAACACCGACCTCAAGCTCCGCGCCGCCGAGACCCGCCGGTTGCTCCGCCGCGTCGCCGAGGGCAGCGACGAGCGCCTGATCCTGGACCACCCCGTCCTCACCCTCCAGGTCGCAGGCCAGAGCGCCTACCTCGAACCCGACGCCGTCACCCACCGCATCGGCGGCAGGTTCTACATCGCCGAGATCAAGTCATTTGCCGCGATCGACGGCCAGGCCGACCCGGGCAAGGTCGCCGAGGCGGCCAAGCAGGCCGCGGTGTATGTCATCGCGCTGCGCCAGACCCTCGCCGCCCTCGGCCTCAATGCCTCGGCGGCCGCGAACGCCGTCGCGGACCAGTTCCTGCTCATCTGCCCCAAAGACTTCGCCAACCAGCCGTACGGCAGACTCGTCGACCTGCGCCAGAAACTGGACGCGATCGAATTCCAACTCGGTCGGCTCAGCCGCGCTGAGGACCTCGCCGCCCTCCTCCCGGCCGACGCCACCTTCGACCTCACTGCGGGCCTCGACGGCACGCCGGCCCGCACCGGCGAGGAACTCGCCCGTGCCCTCGACCACCTGGACCCCGCCTACAACCCCGCCTGCCTCGACTTCTGCGAACTCGCCCAGTACTGCCGCAACCAGGCCACCACAGCCTGCGAACCGGCCCGCCTGGGCACCTCGGTACGCAACGAGCTGGCCGGTATCGACTCCACCCGCACGGCTCTCAGACTCATCGACGCCGCGCTCGATCCCGACCCCACCCAGGCCGAGATCGTCGAACGGCTCCGCGCCGCCGACCGTCTGCGCGCCCGCCGGATCGGAGGCGCCGCGTGAGCACCCTCACCGCCCTGGCCGCCTTGCGTGCCGAGCAGTTGGGCCGAGCCCAGCCGCTCACCACCGTCCGGCACACCCACATCGCCGAGCGCCCCTTCGTCCTCATCCCGCTCAAGCTCGCCGGCGAGGCCTGCGCTCCGCTCGCCGCCATGGCCGGCACCGACCGCAACCAGCCCCATCTGCTCGTCGTAGCGCAGCCACGCAACCGCACCCAGCGCTTCCGCTTCACCGAACAACTCGCCGCGCTGCTCATGCCCTACTTCGACTCCTGCCGCGAGCGGACCGAGAGCTATCCGGCAGCCCGTGGCAAGGAAACCCGCGAACGCTACACCCAGGCCCCGCAGATCCTCCTGCCCAACCCCGGCGGTGTGGCCTTCACCCGGCTCCTCGGCCGCTCCACCCGACTGCGCCGCACGACCGGCGAGCACGCCGTCGACCCGGCCGTGCCGCTGCTCGGCAATTGGCTCACCTGGGCCTGCGACCAAAGCGAGTTCCCCGGCTCCAGCCTGCTGCTGAGTATGACCGGGCTGCTCACCGCACACTGGGCCACCGGCCAGAGCAGCACGGAGGACGGCAACCTGGCCGCCGTCCTCGGCTGGATCGATCCGCCCACCGGCCTTACCAGCCCCGAGGCGGCGCTCCTCGCCGAGGACCCCGACCGCCACCCGCCCGCGGGCCCCGCCACGGACCCGGTCTTCGACCGCACTCTGGTCGAGCTGATCGCGACCTACGACGCTGCCTGTGCAACCGGCGACGAGCACCGCCAGGCCTCCGCCCTACGCGCCCTCGAAACCGAGCTGCGATCCCAACTGCTGCCCACCTGGCACGACATGTGGCACGGCATCGACCTGCTGCGCGACCTGCCACCCGGCCGAAGCGTCTCCGACCGCTGGGCGTACGACCGCACCGCCTTCACCCTGCGCTCCGAGTACCTTGCCGAAGGCGGAGCACCCCAGCCGCGCCGCGACCACGCGGCCGGCGCCGCCCGCCGCCTCGCCCGCCTCGAGGACGCCGTCGCCCGCTACCAGACCGCCCGCGCCTTCGACGATCCGCTGGTCATGGCCGAGTACGAACTCGACGGCGCCGCCTTCGCCGGACGGGTAGTGGCCAGGGACGCCGAACGCATGGTCCAAGGGCCCAAGCGCGCGGTGTTCCGGCCCACAGTCACACTCCAGACCGAGACCAGACCGCGCACCGGGGACGGCAAGGAATTGCGCAGCCCCGCCCGCCCCGGCCAGAAGGCCCAGGTCATCGACATCTGCGAGGCAGCAGACGGCTTCCACGTCGATCTCGAACTCTCCGGAGGACTCGGGAAGCAGAAACCGCCGGCATCTCCCGGTGCCGTCCCTGAACTCGGCGAAGAACTCCTCTACACCGTCCTCGGCGGCCACTTCACCTCGGCCGCCGTGCCCGACGACAGCGATGTGCCCTGGACGCATGGCGGCCCGCGCGAGGACTACCAGCCGACCAACGACGACGCCCAGGAGGTCTGGGAATGACCACGCCGACGCAGCCCGCCTCCCAGGGCCCAGCGCCCGACAGCCCGGACAGCCCGGGCGCCCGCGCTGACGCCGCGGTGGCCGGTGTACTCCACGATCTCGACACGACTGCCGAGCGCGGCATCGTCGTCGACTCGCCGCCCGGCGCGGGCAAGTCCACCCTCGTCGTGCGCGCCGCCGGACACCTCGCCGACCAGAACCGCCCTGTCATGATCGTCGCTCAAACCAACGAACAGGTCGACGACCTCGTCACCCGCCTCGCCACCGACCGACCCGACCTCGGCATCGGCCGCCTCCACGCCAGCGGATACGCCGCCCCTCGCCGCATCCTCGACCTTGCCAACGTCACCCTCTTCACCGACGTCACCCACCTGCGCCACCTCCCAGTCGTCATCGCCACCGCAGCGAAGTGGGCCTTCGTGAAGGACGTCTCCTGGGAGTGGGCCATCGTCGACGAGGCCTACCAGATGCGCTCCGACGCGCTACTGCGCACAGGCAAGCTCTTCGCGCACGCCCTCTTCGTCGGTGACCCCGGCCAGCTCGACCCGTTCGCCACCATCGACACCGACCGCTGGGCCGGCCTCACCTGGGACCCGCTGCGCAACGCCGTCGACGTGGCCCTCGCCCACAACCCCGGCATGCCCCTGCACCAGCTGCCCATCTCCTGGCGCCTGCCGGCCTCCGCAGCGCCTCTCGTCGAGCAGGCCTTCTACCCCTTCTACCCCTTCACCCCCGGCACCCGCGCGGGCGAGCGGATCCTGACCCTGTCTACCGCCGCCCTCGGCACCACCGCGGTCGACCAGGTCCTCGACAAAGCCGCCGCCACCGGCTGGGGCTACCTCGAACTGCCCCACCGCCACACCCTCCGCACCGACGGCGAACTCGCCGCCGCGCTGGCCGACACTGCCAACCGCCTGCTCCAGCGCGGCGCCACCACCCACTCGTCAGGCGAAGCCGCCCACCTCACCGCCTCCCGCATCGCCATCGGCGCCGCTCACAACGACCAGGTCGCCGCCGTCCGCGATCGCCTCGACCGCCACGGTGACCACCTCGCCGACATCACCGTCGACACCGCCAACCGCCTCCAGGGCCGCGAGTTCGACGTCACCCTCGTCTGGCACCCCCTCTCCGGCCGTGCCGACGCAAGCGCCTTCCACCTGGAAACCGGCCGGCTCTGCGTCCTCCTGTCCCGGCACCGCCACGCCTGCGTGGTCGTCGGCCGCGCAGGCATCCGCGAGCTCCTGGACCGCCACCCGTCCACCTCGCCGCTCTACCTGGACGTCCCGCCGAAGTTCCCCGATGGCTGGCGGGCCCACCAAACCGTGCTCGAGCACCTCGGCCGGGCGGCGTACAGCGTCTCAGGGGGGTGAACGGACCACGGAAGTACGTGGAGTGAGCGGACCCCTGGAAGTGAAGAGCGAAGCATCCTGCGGATGCCTGCATTAAGAAGCCTCCGGCGTTTGGCGAGTCGGGGGTATGAGGGTGAGGGGCTGCCCCGTGCTAGCGCAGCAGGACCCGGAGGAGCTTCTGCGACGCGTGCGGCCGGGCTGGTTGCCTGCCAGGCAAGATCACAGTTGCGGTACGTGTGTCGATTATGTGCAGGTTGCATGGATAACCTGTGGCCTCGCTTGATGCTTTTGTGCTGCGGGGCTGGTCGGGGCCGGGAGGGGGCGTGCGCGGGGGCCCGTTGCGGCCTGGCGGACGAGTGCCCAAGCGGCGTGATGCGCTTGGCGGTTCCAGCAGAGGGGGAGCGGTAGTGGGGGATGCGGTGGCTTGTGCTTCCGTGCGCATGTGTATACGCGGGAGGACGGCACGCAAGGGCGGATGGCGGGGGACTGCGGCTGCCTCGTCGTCCCGCGTGGTGCCGATCGCCGCCGTGGTACCGCGGAAGGCGGCGGTGCCGCTCGCCTATCGTGCAAGCAGGCCCGGAAGTAGTGTGGTTGAGCTGTACACGAAAAGATGCGTGCGTTTTCAGCGGCCGCATCCCCCTACATGCGGCTGCGCCGTCCGCCCTAGCGGTGCGGGCGGCAGGCGAGGGTCGGCCGGGCGCGGGTCGGCAGCCGAGGGCAGGCAGGCAGCTGTGCGCGGCGGAAGCTGGAAGGTCGGATGAGAGCCGGGTACAAGCACTGGTACGAGGTGCTCTCTGCAGAGTTCTTCGGTGAGGGCCATGCAGGGCGGAGCACGGTCCTGTACGTGGACGATGAGGTCGAGCGGGATCTCGCGAGGGACCACGGGATTGGAACCCCTCTTGCCCAGGCCGTCGCTGACGAGTTGAACTGGGGCGATGCGGAGCGCCCGCTGTTTTGGCGCGTGCAGCGCGAGTGCGAGATGTGGGCGCAGCGCGGGAGCAAGGGCGCGCCGCCGAGCCTGCCGGTGCTCGCTCTGTCGGTGCTGGCGGCTACCCGCATGGCGTCCTCCGACGGCATGTTGAAGACCAACTTCTACGGACGGTGGATCCAGCTGTTCGGCGAGCGGCCCCCCAGCTGGCGAGCGAACAAGCTGGAGCACGCCTTCCAGGATGTCGCCGCGATGTGGGAGGAGCTCGACACCTGGCTGGAGCAGACGTGCGGGCTCTACGGCGCCAGCACGGTCAGCACCGACGACTTCTACTGGAAGATCGGCTACCCCATCTCGCAGGCGCTGGTGAGGGGTTCGGACCGGCAGGTGCTGACCCGCTTCTTTGCTGCCACCCGCTTGCGGCCGCACAACCCCAACGAGGTCTCCGGCCGCGAGCTGCTGCGGCGGCTCCGCGTGTGGACGACGGGCCGGGACCGGGGCCTGTCCCCCCGGCTCATGGAGGAGCTCGCCAGCGCTGCGGACACGGGCGAGACCCTGATCGCCGGTCTGGTCAAGCGGCTCGCCGACGACTGGGACGGCACCCTGCACGAGCCGGAGCGCGAGCACCGGCGCCGGGTCGTCGGGCTGAGGCTCATGGTCGCGGACCGCGGCAGGCGCCTGGAATGGCTCGCCGAGGCCAGCGACGGGATTGATGAGAGCCGCGTCGCTGTGCCCGGCGGCCGCACGTTCACGCTGCGCAAGGAGTACGGCGACGTCTACGGGGGGCTGGAGTCGCTGCACCCCTCCGCGCAGCAGCTGGCACATGGTATGCGCCTGGAGGGCGACGACCTGGTCCTGGAGTGGGTGCCGCAGGACGTCGTGCTGCTGCGGATGCACCGCCACCTGGGCGAGTGGGTGAGCACCGAGTACTTCGAGCCCGGCGAGCAGCACTGGATCCTGGCCGCCGACTCCGCCGTCGGCGAAGTGCGGTCCATGGTCAATGCCCTCGGCGGCCGCACCGTCCGGGAAACGGCCTCCCCAGTAGTGGGGTGGAAGCTGTTCAAGGGCGTGCGCGCCGTCAACGGGGGAGCCTTCGCACGAACCCTGGACCGGGGCGGAGAGCACGCCCACGTGCTCCAGCCCCAGATGCGGCACCGCGCCGCGCTGTCCGGCGGACTGCGCATCGCCTCCGAGTACCGGGCAGGGGCCGGCGTGGCGGGCCATTTCCTGCGCGGCGGTGCCCCCGACCTCCTGCTGCCTGCCAGCGACTCCCCGGACGGCTGCGTAGAAGTCGTCCTGGACGGCCGGACGGAGAAGCTGCGCGCCGACCCCCGGGTACCGTTCCCGCTCTGCCTCATCCCCCTCGAGGAGGGGCAGCACCGGGTAGGGACGGCCCACAGCAGCCAGGTGTTCACGCTGCACGACGGACTGCACGAAGGCCTGCCGCCCGGCACCGGCGCACTCGGATACCCCTGCGGCGGCACTGCCCGGCCTGAGCTGAGTGAAGCAGAAGACTCAGGTGCGTTCGTCCGCGGTGCTGACGCACCGGACAGCATCCGCCTCCCGCGGACCGCGCTGGTGCGCTCCACCGTCCTGGAAGCCGTGCTGCTCGACCCCTACGGGGGCGTGCACGAGGCCAGGCAGCGGCCGGCCCCCGCATGGATGGCCTCCCGCCTGCCCCAAGACGCCCTCGGCCCCTGTCTCGAGACCGAGGTGCCGGAGGGCTTCGTCTGGCTGGTCTACCGCACGTCGGCCCGGTGGTCGGTCAAGGCGCTGGTTGCAGCGGCGGACATACCCCCTCCCGCGCCGTCGGGCGGCGACTACGGCTGGGCCTACGCCGTCCTCAGCGCCGCCCCGCGCTCGCACATCCCGGCCTGGCTCGACTACGTGGCGGCGGCAGAAACGATCAGCCGGAGGCGGGGAGCCTGATGACCGACACGGGAGGCCTGCTGCTGCGCTGGGCCAGCGAGCAGGGCGCCGGCGCGCTGTCCGATATCAAGCAGGGGATGTGGTGGCTGGCGGCCAAGCACTGCCCGGACATCGAGCCGGGCGCCGCAGGCCGCTGGCTGCGCGACGCCGTCTCCCTGGCCTACATGGACATCGACTGGCGCAACAGGCGCTGGTGTGCTGCCCCGCCCGTCCTAACGCGGCTGCCGAAGGCCCGGGGGCTGGCGGTACTGACCGGGAGCCGGACGGCCGCTTTCGACGCGCGCCTGGAACAGGCGGCGCAGGAAGGACCGCTCGAGGTGCTCCGGGTCTCCAGCGCGCGCCCGCCGCGGGACATCCCCCTGCCCCACTCGCTGATCGTCCAGTTCGACGACGAGGCAGAGCTCACGGCGTGGGCGGCCGGGCTCGGTGCCTCCTACACGCCGTGCTTTGCACTCCAAGGCGCTGCTCTGCTTCCGCCGCTGCGGCTTGAAGTGCGCACTTCGGCACCGGAGTTCGGCAAGCCGTTGGAGCAGTACGACCTGCACCGCGGCGAATACCAGCCCGTCCGTGGCCCCAAGGGGGATGGCCTGTACCGGCTCAAGCGGCGCGACAGCAAGCGCGTATGCCAGGTCCTGCGCGGCGGGCAGTGGTACGAGACCAGCCACGAGCAGGGCGTCTACACCGTGCTGGGGGCCCGCACCCGCCGAGCGGACGTGCTGCGCTGGCTGCCTGAGAAGGACTGCGGGCGCCAGAGGTTCGGGACCCTCTTCGTCGACTGGGGGTACCCCCTGCCCGACCTGCACCGGCGTGTGGCCGTCATGTGCTGCGGCCTCGCGCCCCGCATCAACGCGCAAGCCGAGAACCTCGCATACGACAACGTGCCTAAGACCGTAGCTATGAAGATCGCAGAGTCGCTCGGACAGCACCTCGGGGGGAACAACGATGAGTGACACCGCCGCCCAGCAGCCCGGCCCCACCAGCCGAGATGTGGACATCCTCGGTTCGTTCGAGCACCTCAAGGACGCGCTCTTCCGCTACTACAACACGCCCTTCGGGCTCGCCGACGAGCACCTCGAACGAGAGCGCCAGAACCTCTTCGACACCGACGGCGGGGCCTGGCGGCGCCCCCTGCTGGAAGTCCGCCCGCGCTACGTCCAGATGGATGCGGGCATCGCCGAGTCCGTCCGCGCGGCGGGTGCCCACCCCGACCTCGCCGAACTGGTCCAGCTCGGCCTGCTCCAAGGCGTCCCCTCGCTGTACGAGCACCAGCACCGGGCTCTAGCCGCCGCCGTCCAGGGCGGGCGCGACGTCGTCGTAACGGCAGGCACCGGCTCCGGCAAGACGGAGTCGTTCATGCTGCCCATCCTGGCCGACCTCGTGAGCGAGTCCGCGGCATGGCCGACCGCCTCACTGCCGTCGAACCGGTGGTGGGCCTCACCCGACGGCCGCTACCAGCCGCAGCGGGCAGGCGAGGCCGGTCGGCACGCAGCCGTACGCGCCCTCGTCCTCTACCCCATGAACGCGCTCGTCGACGACCAGATGATGCGCCTGCGCAGGGCCCTGGACAGCGACGACGTCCGGGCGTGGCTCGCCAGGTCGCGGCCCGGGCACCGCTTCTACTTCGGCCGCTACACCGGAGCGACACCGGTCCCGGGCGACATCGGCTCGGCCGCCGGGGTGAATACGATGCGCAAGGAGTTCGCCGCCACAGAGGAGCGCGCCCGCCAGGCGCAGAAGGCCGACGGAGACGGGCGCTACTTCATCCCCCGGCTGGACGGCGCGGAGATGCGCAGCCGCTGGGACATGATCCAGGCCCCGCCGGACATCATGATCACGAACTACAGCATGCTCAACGTCATGCTGATGCGCTCGCGCGAGTCGGGGATCTTCGACAAGACGCGCCGCTGGCTCAAGGAGGTGCCGGAGGCCCGCTTCACCCTGGTCGTCGACGAGCTTCACATGTACCGCGGCACCGCGGGCACGGAGATCGCCTACCTCCTGCGCAACCTGCGCCACCGCCTCGGTCTGGACGATCGGCCGGACAAGTTCCGCATCCTTGCCGCTTCCGCCTCCCTCGAAGCGCCCCGCGACCTGGACTTCCTGCAGGAGTTCTTTGGCGTCGACCGCGACCGGTTCGAGGTCCTGGGCGGCCAGCTCGTGTTGCCGCTGCACACCCGCACCGACATCTCCGAGCACGCCGGTGCCTACGCGTCCTTGGAGACGGATACCGAAGCCGGCCAGGCCGAACGGCTCCTGGCAGACACCGGAGCCTGCGATGCGCTCGTGAACGCGCTGCGCGACGGCGACCGGCTCATCGCCGGCTTCGACACCGAGGTCGCCGCCCGCCTGTTCCCTGCCGTCGGCGCCGCCACCCAGGAGAAGGCGCTGCGCGGAGTCCTCACCGCGCTGCGCCGCTCAACCGACCCTCGCACCCCCAAGCTCCGCGGGCACCTCTTCTTCCGCAACATCCCCGGAGTCTGGGCCTGCTCGGACCCCCAATGCCCCCACGCCCCGCGCCCGGAAGGCATGCAGAGGACCGTCGGCAAGCTGTACTCCCGGCCCACGCCGCGCTGCAGCTGTGACGCCCGCGTCCTGGAACTCCTCTACTGCCAGAACTGCGGGGACGCGTTCCTGGGCGGGTACGCACCCGAGTCGGCTTTCCGCAACGCTGCGGGGCGCCCGTTCGAAGCGGGCCTGCTCGCGGACCTGCCCGACCTCGACTCGCTCCCCGACGCTGCCTCGCTCGGGCCGAGTGCCGCCAACTACGTCGTCTACTGGCCGCGCACGGACGATCCGGCCGTGGAGAGACTGGAGTGGGACTCCTCGTCGGACAAGGGCACGCTGAGCGCCGGCTTCGAGTTCAAGCGCAGCAAGTACGACCCACGCACCGGCATGCTCCGCAACCAGCGCGACCACACGGGCTGGTCGTTCCACACCAGCGTGCCGCAGCCCAAGAAGGGACGGGCCCGGCTCAAGGCCGATAACCTCCCCTCCGCTCCGACCCAGTGCCCTGCGTGCGGAGACGACTGGGAGCTGCGGCAGGTCGGGAGCGAGCACCTCAGCCTGAGCGACCCGCGCCGCATGCGCACGCCGGTCCGCTCCATGCGCACCGGTTTCGAGAAGGTCAACCAAGTCCTGACCACCGGAATCCTCTCCCTCCTGCCCAACCGGCAGGCAGTGGTCTTCTCCGATAGCCGGCAGGACGCGGCGAAGCTGTCCGCGGGCCTGGGGCTGCGCCACTACCAAGACCTCTTGCGCCTGCTGCTCGCCGAAGAGGTCGAGGGCCAGGGCGATCCGGTCGCCGACCTCGCGACCGTCTCCGGCTTCTTCCGCAAGTCCCCCGGCAACCCGGTGGATAAGAAGACGGCCAAGGCGGCCCGCGACCGGCTCCGCTCCCGGGACCGGGACACTTACGATGCCTGGGAGAAGCTGCAAAAGCCCCAGCCGTCCGAGGGTCTCGACGACCTCGACGACGACCTGCCCGACGCGGCTGAGGAGGCCGTGCTCTACGGCCGCCTCAGCCGCGTGCCCAGCCTCGATAGCCACGGCGCGGCTATCGCTGACCGCCTGGTGCAGCGCGGCATCAACCCCGGCGGCCCCAAGGCGTCCCTGCAGCAGACCAGCTACTCCAAGGGCACCCAGCCGCGGCCCTGGACCTCGCTATACCAATGGCCTGAGCCACCCGGCGGCAAGGTGCGCGATGAATCGGGCCTTGTCCTGAGCGAGCGGCAGGAGCAGCTGCGCCAAGACATCCGCGAAGCCCTCACCCGCGAGCTGCTCGAGGGCCTGTTCGGCAGCGCGGGACGCGACTTCGAATCCCTCGGCTTGGGCTGGCTCACCCTCACAACCGACCAGGCCCCGCTCGAAGCCGAGCGGGCCTCCGACGCCGCGCTCGCCCGAGCCAGCCTGCGCGTCCTCGGCCACATGCGCCGGTTCGCAGGACTGCGCACGCCCGCGGACACTCCGCCCAAGAGACTGCGGGATTTCTGGGTCAGCGCCGCGGACTACCTGCAGCAAGACCCCGACGAGCTCCAGAGGACTGTGGAGCGGATCTGGAAACCAGCGGTCCTCGGGTACGTCATCCAACCTGAGCACGTCGCGCTGCGCCACGGCCGCGCCGTGTCCTGGACCTGCTCCGTCTGCCGCCGCCGGCACCTCCACCCGGGCGTCGGCATCTGCACGAAGTGCCGGCGGCCCCTTCCCGCGGCGCCCGAGCCGTTCGATGGCACGGACGCCGACTACTACGCATGGATGGCGCGCAGGCAGTTCGGCAACTTCCGCCTCAACGCGGCCGAACTCACCGGCCAGACAGACCGCCTCGACGCCCAGGCCCGCCAAGCCCGCTTCCAGGGGATCTTCCTCGACGGCAAGGAGCACGAACTCCCCGACACCCTCGACGTCCTGTCCGTCACCACCACTATGGAAGCCGGGGTCGACATCGGCCCGCTCTCCGCTGTCCTTATGGCCAACATGCCGCCGACCCGGTTCAACTACCAGCAGCGCGTCGGACGGGCAGGACGGCGCACCTCGCCGGTCGCGCTCGCGCTCACCGTGTGCCGCGGCCGCAGCCACGACGAGCACTACTTCCAGGACCCCAAGCGCATCACCAACGACCCGACCCCGCCACCCTACTTGTCCACCGACATGAGGGACATCTACCAGCGGGTCCTCGCCGCGGAAGTGCTGCGCAGGGCATTCGACGCAGCGCAGGGCCAAGCCGACAACGACGCAGGGATCGACCCGACCCGCAATGTGCACGGCCAGTTCGGACACACTGCGGACTGGCCCGCCGTCAGCGAGGCGGTGAGCTCGTGGATCAAATCGCACGAGGCCGAGATCCGCAGCCTCGCTGAAGCCCTCGCCGACCGCACCCGCAGCACCTGGCCCCCGGTCCAGGCAGCGGCGTGGGTCGCTGGAGAGCTCGCCAATCGTGTCACCCAGATCGCGGACCAGCCCAGCGGCCACCACGAGCTCAGCCAGCGGCTGGCGGAGTCCGGCCTGCTGCCGATGTTCGGGTTCCCCACATCAGCCCGCTACCTGTACACCAAGCGACCCTACGACTCCTACCCCTGGCCGCCCAGCGGCGTCGTCGACCGGTCGCTGGACATCGCCATCTCGCAGTTCGCGCCCGGCGCTGAGACGGTCAAAGACGGGCAGGTCCACACGGCGGCCGGAGTCGCGGCGTTCGAGCCGGCCGGGAAAGCCAAGATCTACCAGTCTGCACTGACACTCTGCCTGCCTTGGAGAGGGTGCAGCAGCCTGCGGCGGAGAGAGCGTCAGTACTCCGCAGTCCTCCACAGCTGGAACGCCCGAGAGTTGCCCATCAGCGCGGGCGCGTTGCAAGGCAGGCGCATGGGCGCAAGACCGCGCTGCCCTTGCGTGATGCGGCAGCTGGTGCACCGCTGTCGTTGCAGGAAGACTGGGTACAGCGACGTGTATCGGCTGCCGTATCAACGTGGTGGGCGGCGAGCGGCGGACCGGAGCGGTTCGCTCTGTTCTACGGCGACGTAGGACGAACTGCCTGCCGCTTCCCAAAGGCCCTCCTCATCCAAGGAGACTCGCGGCTCGACGCCACCGAGGAGTTGGGCCCAGTCCTGATCGGCGCCGGCGAAGTAGCCGCTGCGGACCCGGCGGCGGACCCGTTCCCGCTCTTCGATCTCGCGCTCCCGGAAGCGGCCCCGTGCCTGCCGCAAAACTGCCTCCAGGTCATCCTCGGTCCTGAAGAGGTGGTCCTGCACGGCGCGGGCGGCGGTCAGGCCGCCCGGTGTCTCTGTGAGGATGCGGACCTGCTCGTCATGGAACTGCTGGCAGGCGGCGAACAGCCTCCGGGACATCCCCAAACGCACCCCGGTCCCGGGCACCGGGGCGGTGATGAAGTCCGTGATACCAGGTTGGCGCAGGTCACGTGCATTCGCTTGGCTTCGTGCCCGAAGCTCGCGGCGTAGGTCCCGGGTCTGATGGTCGTCTTCGAGGGGGAGCATGCTGCTACCGCCCATGGGCCGGCGTCTCGAGCGTGGGCCGGTGGCAAACGGGATCACACGCAGGCCGGTCGTGGACCCGTAGCGCAGGTGCAGGTACACCAGCAGATGGTCGAGGGCGGCCTCCAACAGCGAATCATCATCCGCGAATTCGCCGGTGCCTTCGCCTGATGGGCCGGAGGGCGGGATCGCGCCGTTGCCTCCTTCGTCGCCGCCCTGGCCCCAGGGCACGGGAATGTCATCCAGCGTCATGAAGATTTGGTCGCTGATACTGGTTCCGGTGAGTAGCAGGCGGTGGGGGAGGCCGCCCATGAGCGCACTGCCGCTGATGAGCTGCTGCGCTCCTTCACTGAGTTCCCCTAGGCCGATTTTCAGCCCGGCCTTGGCCTCGATCAGCCACCACGGACGGGTGTCATGCGGATGCCGCCCGGTCAGGTCAGGTAGCCGTTTCTTGGGATCGTCGAAGCCAGGCAGGCCTGCAGGCGGCCAGGATTCCACATGCCGGGTCGCTGGAAGCCCCAACCGTCCGCAGCACAGCCACTGCGCCATGGTCATCCCTAGCCGGTAGCCGAAGGCTCCCCGGGCAGAGCGCTCCGCACCGTGGGTGTGCACCACGCTCGGCACGAGCCGGCGCCCCGTACTTCCCGGCTGCCGGTCAGTATTCGGTATGCCCTCGATGGTGAGATAGGCCTGAAGCGGCGTGATTCGAGCCAGTAGTTCCTGGAAGGCCAGTTGCGGCACGGTGACGATCCAAGGCGTGGCATCGCGGCCGACACTGGCGGCGTGTTTGAGGATCTCCCGCCAGGTGGTTGTCACGAGGTACCAGCCGTGCGGCGGCACCGTGCCGGTGTTCGGCCACGGCGTGCTTGCCGTTTTCCAGTGCGGCGTGGGACGCCGGTCAGGCGCGCCCCGGACCAGGACCGGGACATCGACGGCATCGCTGCCGTGCACCACCACGTCATCCGCACTGGAAAAGTCCGTCATGGGCGATCACTCTGCCAGTCACCAGTTGGCCCTGCGGGCGATCGTTCGGATTTCGGATGACACCAATTGACGCCCACGACCCCACCCCCCGGGGGGGTGTGATGCCTACTAGGCCATTAGGTGTCTCGCTTCGCCTCGACCAGCTGGCTGGGAGCGCCACTCAGCGCTGGGGTTCGGCCGTCGTCCTTTCGGGCCAGGCGGCAGGAACATGCGGGTGGCGCATCGGGACCTGATTTCGTTGCGGTTTGCTGCTGCTGGCCCTCCGTCGGAGGTGGAACCCGACGGCGATGTCGCGACGGCGCCTGGGTCGCCGAACTCGCCGGGGACTGCATGACCGGATGGCCCAGGGGATGCGGCTGATCGTGCGCAGGGAACGGCCGTATCCCGGCGGCGCCCAGTCGCCTTTCACCGATGCCGATGGCATGCGGTTGGCCTGCTTCGCCATCAACACCGTCGGCGAGGCGATCGCCACCCTCGAACTACGTCGTCGGCAGCGGGCCCGGGCCGAGGACCGCATCCGAGCTGCTTGTGCCACCGGCCTGCGCAACCTCCCCCTCCGCGATGTCGCACAGAACCAGATCTGGCTGGAGATCCTCCAGATCGCCCGTGACCTCCTGGCCCGGACGCCCCTGCTCGCCCTGACCGGCACGGCCCGGCTCTGGGAGCTCCGCCGCCTGCGGCTTCGGCTGTTCTCCACCACCGCCCAGCTCATCGCCACCGGCAGCCGCCGCTACCTCCGCCTCGCCAGGCACTGGCCTGAACCGACATGATCACCGATGCCCTGGAACGGCTCCAGGCCCTCCCAAACCCCGGCTGGCCATCACGTTCCCATCCCTGCGAACAGCCGGAGCCGTGGAAGCAGGCGCCCGCCCGACGCGACAGTCGCGCGCTGAACCTGCCCAGACTCCGAAAACCGCCAGCCGCACTCACCACAAAGCGCGGGCCCGTCAGTAAGCTGACGGGCCCTCATGGATGATCAAAGCTAACGTACCTCGAGGCAGTCTTGGCAGGCTCAGTAATGCTTACGCAAGGCCCTTATGTGCTCAACCGCGTCGGTGTTTCCCAGTTGGGCGGCTCTGCTGTACATCGCGATGGCCTCCTCATTCCGACCTTGTGCCGCCAGGAGACTCCCCAAGGCATACGCGCCTATATGTTCGCCCAGTTCGCTGCGTGCGACCACCACTGCACGGCCTCGTCCACCTGGTCCATCTCAAAGCACACGAGGCCCAGTGCTGTCGCGGCGATGGAGTATCCACCTCGCATTGCCTTGTAGAGCAGCGAGGCGGCTTCCTGTAACCGTCCTTGCTCCTTGAGCTGGAGACCGAGGAACCCGGCAGCGTCCGCGTCGCCCGCGTTAGCCGCTTTGAGTAGCCATTGCTCGGCCTCCTGAGTCCGGCCGGAATCATGCAAAAGTATGCCCAGCTCGCGAACGGCGGATTTCTGCCCGCCCGCCTCGGCCTTCCGGATCCAATGCTCAGCTTCTTCGAGCAGGCCTTGGGCCTTGGGTATGACTCCGAAAGTCAGGGCGGCGGCCGAAGGCGTGTGGGCCCATGGGAGGCGCCCGTCTTGACACTAGGCGCTTCCATAGGCCGGGATCGCGTGACGGCCGACGCGTGCCGACTCTGGGCCATCGAGCGGATCAGATCCTGACCCGTCGGACTGCCGCCGTCTCGGCTCTCGCTCGGGCACGATCCCCGCAACTACCGACATTTCGCGGACTCGCCGCTGCTCTTTGCCGTTAGAAGCGGATTGTCCACTTCAGTCCGCTTCACCGCGTAGGGCCCCGGGCTTAGTTGACGGAAAGTTAGCCGAGAAGTCCTGGGTTGGGCATCTTCGGCCCGATCCGCATTGCGCGGTGGCTCGCGAGGGAGCGGCTATGTGTGACGCACGACACCATTGACCTACTTACTTGTCATACACATGATCTTCACAGCTCTTTTTTAAGAAGAAGTTAAGAACGGGGTGGGGGCGTGTTCACGCGACAACGGCGGTACGGCTGGCGCCAGATGGTGCGAAGCGGAGCGACACTCTTCGCACTCCTGGGGGGCATGGTTCCAGCTGCTGGCGGCCTAACAGCGACGCTGGCGCTCGCCGATGATGCTCCGACCACGACAGCGACCGGCAGCACTCCGGAATCGAAGGCGAGCGCTCTCGCCGCGAAGACAGGTCAACGCGTGGCTGTGGACGCTGTGACCACCGACTCCTCCCAGGTGTTCGCCAATCCAGATGGCACCTTCACCCAGGAGATGAACGCCGCCCCGGTCCGTGCCCGCAAGGACGATGGCACTTGGGCTCCCATCGATACCACCCTCGCGCGCGAGGCCGACGGCTCCGTACGAGCGAAGAACACGACCGCCGACCTCACCTTCTCGGGCGGCGGCAGCGGTGCCGGGTTGGTCACGCTGGAGGACGAGGGGCGCAAGCTGAAGCTCGGCTGGCCCACCACGCTCCCCGAGCCGCGGCTCGATGGCGCCATCGCCACCTACCCGGAAGTCCTTCCCGACGTCGATCTGCGGCTGACCGCACTGAGCACCGGTTACACCTCGGTGCTCGTGGTCAAGACAGCGGAGGCGGCCAAGAACCCGGCGCTCGCGACGATCAGGATGACCGTCACCGGTAGCGGGCTGGACATCGCCCCGACCGCCGACGGCGGTTTTGTCGCCCGCGACAAGGAGGGCACGCCGGTCTTCGAGAGCCCGGCGGGGCGGATGTGGGACTCGGCCGGTGACACCCCGGCCGCCCCGTCCGGTGTCAGCAGCCAGCTGATGCGCGCCGCTTCCGCGGACTCCGGGGCCGAGGACGCGACGTTGCTGCCCGATGCCAAGGGCGAGCCCGCTCCCACCGAGGGCCCTGGCAGTGGTGACGCGGCAGCCGAACTCCCGCTCAAAATTACCGGTACTGCCCTGGAGGTCACGCCGGATCCGGCTCTGCTGCACGGTGAGAACACTGTTTTCCCGCTCTACATCGACCCGCCGACCAAGGGCATCGTGCTGGGCGACTGGACGGCGTTGGCCTCTAACGGCACCAAGTACTGGGAGTTCGATGGGGACAAGGGCGTGGGCCGCTGCTCCAACTACGCCGGCTACCTCTGCGCCAGCAGCCCGTACACCCAGCGCATGTACTTCGAGTACCCGCTCTCGTCGATCCACGGCAAGAAGGTCTTGGATGCGACGATGGAGGTGTACCAGGTATGGACGTTCACCTGCGATCCCCACTGGTATGACCTGAGCCGCGTAGACAAGAGCATCTCCTCCAGCACCACCTGGTCGTCCCGCCCCACCGGGGTGGATTTGATGGGCGACCGCAATGTCGCCAACGGGCGAGGGTCCCTGTGCGACCCGTCCCAGCCGGCGAACTGGGTGCGCTTCAGCGACAACACGGACGAGACGAACGAGAACCTGACGACGACCCTCGCCTCCTACGCCGCCAACAAGACATCGCAGATCACCTTCTCACTGACCGCTCACGACGAATCCAACGCGGCATCCTGGGCACGATTCCGCAACGACGCGAAGTTGTCCGTGACGTACGTCTCCAATCCGGATCTGCCGACCTCTTACGGAGTCCAGCAGGGCACCACCGGGCGGGCCTGCAACGCATCCACGCTGCCCTTCGCCACCAGTTCCACTACCCCGAAGATGCTGGCCACGGTGCAGTCGGCCGACGGCGCCCAAGCGCAGCTGCGCGCTCTGTTCGAGGTGTGGAAGGCTGACGGCTCCAGCCGTGTCTGGTACGCGGCCTCGCCAGACAGCGCCTGGGTGGCCGACAACGCCACCCGCGACGCGACCTCCAGTGCGCTGCCGGCGCAGACGGATTACCGCATGCGCGTCAAAACGCAGGCGTATTACAAGACGGACCGGGGCGTTACCGGCGTCCTGGATTCTGCATGGTCGTCCTGGTGTTACTTCCGGGTCGACACCGATTCGCCGCCGCCTCCGGTGGTGACCAGTGCGGATGGTATTTACAAGCCTGCTGAGACCGCTCCGGCCGCAGGCGGGGTGGGCGCACTGGGCAAGTTCACCTTCACCCCCGCGGACACCGACCCAACCACGCCCGGCATCCAGTCTGACGTCGTCAGCTACAAGTGGAAGCTGAACAGCGGCGCCGTCTCCGCCCCGATCACCGTCGCCAAGGGCGCGGCCACCACGCAGTCGATCACCCCGGATCAGGTGGGTGAGAACACCATCCAGGTCTGGGGCTACGACGCGGCCGGCCACAGCTCGCTCACCGGCTACTACAGCTTCCTCGTCAATCCAGGCGCCAAGCCCGTAGGCGTGTGGCACTTCGACGGCAACGGCAACGATGCCACGACCACTGCCACGCCCCATGCGCTGTCCACTGGCGGCGGCGCTTCCTACGACGGCCCTGGCCGTGGAGGACTTGCGTCGCTGAAGCTGGACGGCACCGCAGGCTATGCCCAGTCGTCGGGGTCGGTATTGGACACGACCAAGTCCTTCAGCCTCTCCGCCTGGGTCCGGCTCTCGGACGTTTCCCGAAGCCAGACCTTCATCTCTCAGCAGGCCACCACGCTGTCCGGTTTCGCGCTGCACTACTCCAACAGCCTCAAGCGGTTCGCCTTCTCCCGCTACACCAGTGACGTGGCTACCCCGACAGCGAGCCGCTCTACCTCCGTTGCTGCCCCTGTGGCAGGAGTATGGACCCACCTCACCGGCGTGTACGACGCTGTGGGACAGACCGTGCAGCTGTATGTGAACGGTCGTCCCCAGGGGGCTCCCATCGCCTTCACCACACCATGGGCGGCGACCGGACCGCTCCAGATCGGCCGGTTCCACAACAGCACCGGTTACGTCGAGTACTTCAACGGGCTCATCGACGAGGTACACGTATGGTCGCGTGTCCTTGCGGACTCGGAGGTCGTCCAGGACGCCCGCTTTGAAGACGAGGACATCAGCGACGGCACTGCCGGCGACCCCGTTCCGGCGCTCGTCGCCAAGTGGGATGCCACGGACATGGCCAACGCGACCGGCACCACGATCAAGGACACCAGTGGCTCTGCCCGCCCCCTGACCCTTAGCGGGGCCGCGCTCACCCAGTACACCGTCGGAGACCCTGACATCGGCGAAGAGGTGACGACCAAACAGACGATGACCTTGAACGGCACCAGCGCGTACGCCACCGCCACCGGTCCGGTCGTCGACGACTCCGGTTCGTTCACCACGACCGCCTGGGTGACGCTGGACCCCGCGAAGCTCGCCGACACCAGCAAGTCGTATTCGGTTCAAGTCCTCGGGCAGTCAGGCACGAGCCAGTCATCCTGGGGTGTCTGGTACGAGCAGTCGGCCGGCAGCACCCAGGGACACTGGACGTTCGGCCGCCCCGACAAGGACGGTACCGGTGCGGTCTGGACCGAGCGTGAGTCCACCTCATTCACCACGGCCCAACTGGGCGTGCCGGTCATGCTGACGGTCGTCTACGACGCCCAGGCGGCAGCCGAACCCGACGACGCCGCCTCGCTGGGCGGGCTCAAGCTCTACGTGAACAGCGCGCTGATGGGTGACGAGGAGGGCGCGTCTTACCCCGCGCCCTGGCAGGGCGGCGGAGCGTTCGAGATCGGCCGGGCAAAAATCAATGGCGCTGCGGCGCGTTACTTCCCCGGATTGATCGACAGCGTCCGTGTCTGGGCCGGAGCCACCTCCACCGACGCGATTGCCAATCGGTACAACGCCGAACAGCAGTAGAGCGGAACGGGCCAGGGCGGCTCCCTCACCCGCCCTGACCCCTGCCGCTTGCAGCGCCCTGCACGTGTGCGGACGCGCCACCGAGATCCAGTGTTACCGGGTGCCGTCGACGCCGTCACCCGAGCGTTTCCTGCCCGTTGCCGAGAACCGGGGTAATAACGTGACTTCATCACCTTTCCGCCCACGCATGCCAGGGGCGGTCATACGCCGCTGGCTTGGCCGAGGCGCTCTGGTCGCCGCTGTCTCCCTCCTACCTCAAGTCGTGGTTCCGTCGGGCTACGACTTCATCGCCCAGGCCCAGCCCCAGGCAGCCCGCAAGCATCTGGAGGACCGGCCCGAAGCGAAGATCGACAAGGTGGGCGTGCTCAAGCCCGGCACGTCCAAGGCTCCGAAGGACAAGGCTGCCCCCGCGTCCCGCGAGACACGGGACCGGCTGAAGAAGGCCGCCTGGCCGAAGGCTGGGAAGACCACGGTCAAGGTCGCAGCGACCGCCGAGGCCGCTGTGACCGTCGGCGGACTGGGCGTGGCGCTGGCCCAGGAGCCTGCCTCGGCGGCCGGGGCAGCGAAGGCCAGGGCAGCGGGGGGCAGGTCCAAGGCTAAAGCCTCCGGCCCGGCGGAGCAGGTCACTGTCAACGTGCGCTCACGGACAGCCGCGGAGAAGGCGGGCGTCAACGGTGTCCTGCTGACCGTCGACCCGGCCGGTGCCGCCAAGAAGTCCGCCGACGACACGGACGGGCTCCGCCTCTCCCTGGATTACTCCTCCTTCAATGATGTCTACGGCGGCAACTTCGGTCCCCGCCTGCGGCTGGTGACGCTTCCGGCGTGTGCGCTGACCACCCCGGAGAAGAGTTCCTGCCGTACTCAGACCCCGGTGGCGGGCGCGGACAATGACGCGCGGTCTCAGACCCTGACCGGCACACTGCCCGCCCGCACCCTCACCACCGGTACCCCGGTGCTGCTGGCGGCGGCCGCCGCGAGTTCGGGCGGCGGAGGCGACTACGGTGCCACCCCACTGTCCCCGACCGCGACCTGGGAGGGAGGCGGCAGCACGGGTGACTTCAACTGGAACTACCCGCTGCGGGTTCCTCCGGCGACGGCCGGACCGGCTCCGAACCTGTCAATCTCCTACAACTCTGCCTCGGTGGACGGCCGCACGGCCGGGGAGAACGACCAGACCTCGGTGATCGGTGAAGGCTTCTCGATCACCGAGTCCTACATCGAGCGCAAGTACGCCTCCTGCAAGGAAGACGGCCAGTCCGGCAAGGGCGACCTGTGCTGGAAGTACGCCAACGCCACCCTGGTCCTCAACGGCAAGGCCGTCGAGCTGGTCAACACCTGCGCCGATAAGGCGGCCTGCGACGCCGCTGCCCTGTCCCAGGCGTCCGGCGGCACGTGGAAGCTTAAGAATAACGACGGCACCCGTGTCGAGCACCTGACCGGCGCCACCGGCAACGGCGACGACAACACCGAGTACTGGAAGGTAACGGACACCTCCGGCATCCAGTACTTCTTCGGCAAGCAACGGCTGCCCGGCTGGAGCGACAAGGGCACCACCTCCACTGCTGACGACGACCCGGTCACCAACTCCGTGTGGACCGTCCCCGTCTTCGGCGACGACTCAGGCGAGCCCTGCTACAAGTCCACCGGCTTCGCCGACTCCTCCTGCAACCAGGCCTGGCGCTGGAACCTCGACTACGTCGTCGACACCCACGACAATGCCTCCGCCTACTGGTACACCCCGGAGACGAACTACTACTCCAAGAATGCCGACACCACCGTCAACGGCACCGCCTACACCCGCGGCGGCTACCTCGACCGCATCGACTACGGCCTGCGCAGCGACCTGATCTACTCCAAGCCCGCTGCCCAGCAGGTCGGCTTCACCTATGCCGAGCGCTGCGTCGTCTCTGGCGGCTGCTCCAGCCTGACCGAGAGCACCAAGGCCAACTGGCCCGACGTGCCCTTCGACATGATCTGCGCGGCCAACACCAAGTGCACCACCCAGATCGGCCCGTCCTTCTTCACCCGCAAGCGCCTCACCGACATCACCACCTCGGTGTGGACCGGCACCGGCACCACACGCCGGGACGTGGACACCTGGCACCTGGACCAGGACTTCCCCGACACAGGTGATGCCTCCTCGGCGAGCCTGTGGCTGAAGTCCATCCAGAACACCGGCAAGGCCAACACCACCACCGCGGTCATGCCGCCGGTCGTCTTCGGTGGCATCCAACTGTCCAACCACGTCGAGGGCAGCGGCCCGGACACGCTGCGCTACATCAAGTGGCGGGTGCGCACCATCAAGTCCGAAACCGGCTCAACCCTTACCGTCAACTACTCCGACCCGGACTGCATCTGGGGTACCAGCATGCCGGCGGCCGTGGACAAGAACACCCGCCGGTGCTTCCCGGTCAAGTGGTCCCAGTCCGGGGCGACTCCGGTCACCGACTGGTTCCACAAGTATGTGGTCACCTCGATTTTCCAAGACGACCCCTACGGCCACGGCGACACCGGCGAGACGTACTACGACTACCAAGGCGGTGCCGGCTGGGCCTACGCCGACGACGAGGGCCTGACCAAGATCTCCAACCGTACTTGGTCGCAGTGGCGCGGCTACGGTAAGGTCGTGGAGACCTCCGGCGACCCCGAGGGCCCGCGCTCCCAGAAGTCCACCCTCTACATGCGTGGCCTGAACGGCGAGAAGGAACTCGACGGCACCCCCCGGGTGGCGACGGTCACCGATTCCACCGGCACCTCCATCGACGACTCCCGCCAGTACGCCGGCTTCGTCCGCGAGACCATCGCCTACAACGGCAGCGACGAGGTCAGCGGCACCATCAACACCCCCTGGTCCGCCAAGACTGGAAGCCACGCCTACAGCTGGGGCACTACCGAGTCGTGGATCGTCCAGGCCGGTGAGACCGCCACTCGCAGCAAGACCTCCACCGGCACCCGCACGGTCAAGCAGAAGACGACGTACGACACTACGTACGGCATGCCGATGACCGTCGAGGATAGCGGTGACGCTGCCCAGACCGGCGACGAGTCGTGCGTGCGTACCAGCTACGCACGCAACACCTCGGCTTGGCTGGTGAACACGGTCTCGCGCACCGAGACCTACTCGGTATCCTGCGCGACCACCCCAGTGATCCCCGACGACGTCGTCTCCGACATCACGACGGCCTACGACGGCCAGGCGGTGGGCGCGGCGGCCACCAAGGGCGACATCACCAACTCCTACCGGGTCGCCAGCTACGACCCCGTGGCCAAGACTCCGGTCTACCAGCGGGTCTCCGCTTCCACCTACGACAAGCTGGGCCGTCCACTCACCGCGACCAACGCCGTCAACCAGACGGTCAAGACCACCTACGTACCCGACGACACTGGCTACGGCCCGCTGAAGTCCAAGACCACCACCGACCCCAAGCTCTACAGCTCCACCACCGAGGTGGACCCGGCCTGGGGTGTGGCCACCAAGACCACGGACGCCAACCTCAACGTCACCGAGTGGTCCATGGACGCGCTCGGCCGCCTGCGGTCGGTCTGGAAGCCGGACCGCTCCCGCATGGCCGAGGACGCCGCCAGCATCGTCTACACCTACAGCGTCAACAACGACAAGGAAACCTGGGTCCGCACCGACGCCCTCAAGGCCGACGGCAAGACCTACAACAGCTCCTACGAGATCTTCGACAGCCTGCTGCGGTCCCGCCAGACGCAGGTCCCCGCACCGGGCGGCGGCCGGGTGATCTCCGAGACCCTTTATGACGACCGCGGCCTGGCCTACATCAGCAACACACAGGTCCACGACAACAACGCGCCCTCGGGCACCCTGGCCAATACCTTCTCCGGATCCGTCCCCGCGTCCACCGAAACGGTCTACGACGCTGCCGGACGCGCCACGGACTCGATCTTCCGGGTCTACGGCCAGGAGAAGTGGCGCACCACGACCGCCTACCAGGGCGACCGCACGGCCGTCACCGCCGCCGAGGGCGGCACCGGTACCCTCACGATCGCCGACGCCCGCGGCCGGATCACCGAACGCCGCGAGTACGGCGGCCCCGCCCCGACCGGCACTGACTACACCCGCACCCAGTACGAGTACACCCCCGGCGGCCAGCTCAAGAAGATGACCGGACCGGACGGAGCGGTCTGGACATACGGCTACGACCTGCGCGGCCGTAAGACCACGTCCACCGACCCCGACAAGGGCCGAGTCGACACCACCTACAACGACGCCGACCAGCCGCTGACCAGCACGACAACCCTCGACAAAGCCACCCGCACTCTGATCACCGACTACGACGAGCTCGGCCGAAAGATCGGCACCTGGGACGGCGTGAAGGACAACGCCCACCAGCTGACCAAGTACACCTACGACACCCTCGCCAAGGGGCAACCGACCGCGGCCATCCGCTACGTCGGCGGCACCACTGGCAAGATCTACTCCCAGGTCGTCACCGGCTACGACAGCCTCGGCCGTTCCACGGGCACCAAGACCGTCATCGCCGCCAGCGACCCCCTGGTCACCGCCGGCGCACCGCAGACCTTCACCTCCTCCACCGCCTACAACATGGACGGCACCCTCCAGTCCACGGCGATGCCCGCGGTGGGCGGCCTGCCCGGCGAGGCCGTTGTCTACAAGTACAACGGCCTCGGCATGCTCACCGGCACCGACGGTATGACCGACTATGTCCAGAACATCGGCTACTCCCCGTACGGCGATATCGAGGAGACCAGGCTCGGCACCTCCACCGGTGCCAAGCAGCTCCAGATCCTCAACCGCTACGAGGACGGCACCCGCCGCCTGGCCAACACCCACACCGTCGACCAGACCAACGCCGGCTACACCAGCGACATCGACTACGCCTACGACGCCACCGGCAACGTCAAGTCCATCACCGACAACACAGGTAGCAAGGACACCCAGTGCTTCACCTACGACGGCTACCGCCGTCTCACCGAAGCCTGGACCCCCTCCTCCAACGACTGCGCCACCGCGCGCTCGGCGTCCGCGCTCGGCGGCCCAGCCCCGTACTGGACCAGCTGGACCTACAAGCCCGGCGGCCTGCGCGACACCCAGACCGAGCACAGGACCACGGGCAACACGACGACCGCCTACGGGTACCCCACTGTTAACGCCAACGGCGCCGGCCAGCCCCACACCATGACCTCGGTCACCGTCAACGGCGGCACCGCCAAGTCGTACACGTACGACGAGCAGGGCAACACCACCCAGCGCTACGGCCCCACCGGCACCGCGCAAAGTCTCACCTGGGACATCGAAGGAGAACTCGCCCACCTCACCGAAGGCACCAAGAACACCGACTACCTCTACGACGCCAACGGCGACCTCCTCATCCGCCGCGGCCCCGACCAGACCGTCCTCTACCTGGCCGGCCAGGAACTCCACTACGACACCACCGCAAAGAAGTTCAGCGCCCAGCGCTACTACCCGGCCGGCGACGCCACCGCCATCCGCACCGAGACCAGCCTGTCCTGGATGGTCGACGACCACCACGGCACCGCCTCGATGACGGTGGACGCCACCACCCAGACCATCACACGCCGTTACACCAAGCCCTTCGGTGAGGCGCGCGGCGCAGCGCCATCGGCCTGGCCCGACGACAAGGGCTTCCTCGGCAAACCCGCCGACGCCAACACCGGGCTCACCCACGTCGGTGCCCGCGAGTACGACCCGGCCACCGGACGCTTCCTCTCCGTCGACCCCGTCCTCGCCCCCGACGACCACGAATCCCTCAACGGCTACGCCTACGCCAACAACACCCCCGTCACCCAGTCCGACCCCACTGGCCTGCGGCCGGACACGGGCTGCGAGCGCGGGTGCACCGACAGCAAGGGCAACGCCGTTCAGGTCTCGGTGACGCCAAGTCGCAACGGCTGGGTCTACCACTCCACGAAGACCTACACCCAGTCCTTCACCTACACAAAGTCCGGCGGCGGCACCGGAAGCGGCACCATGACCGTCACCGTCCGCACGGACGGGAGCGTCACGTCGGCGACGGTGACCTTCAAGAAGGGACCCGACCCGAAGCCCAAGAAAAACGACGGTGAGTGCAACGCCTGCTGGGCCATGGGCACGAACCCGCACTACGACCCCAACGCCGACGACATTCCGGACGCAGGAAAGCTCGCCACCTGGCAGAAGGTATTGCTCGGCCTCGTTGCAGGCGTAGCAGGGGCTGTGGCCGTCGCCCCGGTCGCTGTAGCCTTGGGCGGGGGATGCCTGGCCACGGCTCCCGTATGCGCCGCGGAAATCGCGGAAATGGCGACAGGTGGCGCCTCCGGTGGGAGCGCGGCCGTGGGAGCTGGCGCAGCGCTGAGCCTCACAAAGCTCCCCGGCAGGGCTGGCGTGAAGATTTCCGGCCGTCTCAGCAGTAAAATGATGGCCGATTTGAGTGAGGAGCACGGAGTCGAATTTGCTCTGATCTACCGGACCGGAAACGGCCGGAATGGAGGTGGCGGATCTTATTGGCTCTACTCCGGCAAGGCGCGGGCGGTCAGATTTCCCGGTGAAGGAGATGTGCGCCTCATCTACCATACGCACCCGGGTGGTACGGCATACGCAAGTCGAGCGGACATGAGAGCCCTGGAAACCCTCAAGGAAAACGGATCGCCGCAGCGCTCATCAGAAGTCGTGCTGCCTGACGGGTCGACGGTTCGGTTTGGCGGAAAATACATGAGTAATGGGTGGTTGCGATGAACATTGAAGAATTTCAAGACCTCTGGGAGCCGGGGTTTGACGGTAATGTCCTGGTTCGAATTGGTGGAGTTGACTCGAACGACTTCGCCATCTTTGATCCGAGGGACAAATCCATGCTTCTGATCGACGACGACGACCTGCACGACGAGGTCGTTCGACGAATGCTCGCAGCGGGAGCGCCAGTTCTGGACAGCTTCCCACGAGACAAGCCGGCCAAATAGCATTCAACGCATATTAGGGCCCGTTTCCTGTCGAGGGTTTCTACGGGTTGTTGCTACACGTGGTCGTGTTGATCAGGCGGCAAGCAATTTATGCAGGCGCTCGGCCGGGGCCCCAGTCGAGCGTTTTGCATGAGCGGCCGTTGGTTCGGCGGCAACGGCCCAGGCCTCGGTCAAGGTTGTGTTCAAGAAGGGACCCGACCCGAGGGCCTGGGGCGCCCCGTACAACTCCTCGCAATTCTTGGCCACTGGCGAGAACCAATTGCTGGACTGCTGGCCAATTCTGGTGGACCTCTCCTCAGGTCAGGCCCGATTCGGAAAGTTGGAGGAGCGGGCCTCCTTTAAGGCGTTTTAGTAGGCGCTCTCTCTGCTGGCCCGTCGACTCGCGGGCCAGCAGGAGGTGCCCACGATCACTGCCATGACACCCTCCAGAGCTTTCGTTAGGGCCTCATGGTGTTTGTCGGCATCGGCTCGTCGCCGTTGAAGCTAACCGTCTGCGTGGCTTCATGGCCGCCGCGTGCGGTACTGAGGGTGTCGATGACGTCTCGCTGGAGGCGGAGCCGGACGTGGGCGTAGACGGTGGCTGTGACGTCGATGTAAGAGTGGCCGAGGGGTTCCTTGATTACGACGTGCAGTGAGGCGTGCGTGATGGTCGGTTCTTCTGGAGGCTCGACGCGGCTGACTATGTGGAGCACTGCGGGATAGAGTTGCGAGAAGAGTTCATTTCTTACGGTGATTCCAGGCAGTGGTTGCCCCCGTGCTCTCTCGAGAAGAGGTTGCTGCTGTCGATCGTCAGCTGGTCGAGATTAGGGGAATCGGGGTCCTGTGAATCATTCCCGGCGGCTTCTTCTAGAGAGCCGTACCTGAGTGGGCTGAAGAGGATTTCCGAACATGATCGATCACTGGAATTCGTAGACACGGGGGTGGTGCACGATGGTCACATTGGAAGCCGCCATACTTGCTGCCCATGAATTCGGATCTCGCACTTTTCCTGAGATTGATGGATCGAGCTGGGGGTTTCACTTTCGAGGAATCTCAAACTCTGGTCTCTATCTGTTCCAGATAACTGTGAATCCATCGGCTCCGAATGGAAGACCGAAATTTGGTGGAAGCCCCGGAGTTGTCGTCGACTCGACCGACGGGAATTGCCGCTATGTGCGTGGCCACTCAGAATACAAAGATCTTCTGCGCGAGATAGCTGATAAGGCCCCGGGGCCGAGCACGCCGACAGCCTCCCTGCCGGGATCCGCCGGGGCGTGATGGCGGCCGATCAGTTCACCCAGATCGCCAACGGGCTCTTCCGCGACACCCAGTTGTCCTTCAAGGCAAAGGGCCTATTCGGACTGCTCTCCACACACCGGGACGGCTGGCGGATGACCGTCTCCGACATCGTCCGCCGTGGCCGCGACGGTGACTCAGCCGTCAAGAGCGGGCTGAAAGAGCTGGAGAGGCACGGCTCCCTGATCCGGGAACGCGAGCGCGCCCAGACGGCACCCTCGGCGCGGCCGCGTACTTCATCACCGACCTGCCCACTCTGCAAAACACCAGGTCACAACCAAAGTCGGGTTTTCCGCCAGTGGATATACCAACGTTGGCTGATCGCCCCACTAATACTCCAGCAGCACTTTGACGTTTTCCCTGTTCAGGGGCGGTTGGGGTGAGTGTAGTGGCCTGATTCCCGGCCCGTGTTCTCTTTCCCGGGCCGCCCCTTGATTGTGTGCAGCCGCCGCTGATTATGGCAACGGTGTGGGCAGCCTCCCCGCGTGATCGACGAGCGTGCAGTTGAGATCTGGAACGACGAGCTCGAGGAACTGTTCCTGCGTACCGGCCACCGCTTCAGGCGCGTCGAGCCCCGTCGCAGGATGCGTGACTACATCCGTGGACTGCTCGGCCCGGTCGGCCGCAAAAACGGCTGGCAACTGGCCGAATATGCTGGTCACCGAACCCCCGACCGCCTTCAGCGGCTCCTCAACGGCGCCCGCTGGAACGCCGATGAACTCCGCGACGACCTCCAGCACTACGTAGCCGAACGACTCGGCGAGCCCGACGGAATCCTCATCCTTGACGACACCGGCTTCCTCAAGAAGGGCACCACCTCCGCCGCTGGGCAAATCTGCAGCTCACAAGCGGTACAGCGTGGGGCCCCTGACCCTGCAGTGCTGCACGGCGCGGGCCGTCGAAAGCGTCGGCCAATCGGCGGCCGGCGAGGCTGGGGACTGGCGCTACCCGTGGGCGTGACGCGCGCATGCCAAGCACGTTCCCGCAGGTCAACCGTATATAGGACCCCTAGAACATATACGTGTACAGGCCACGTGTCGGAACTGTCCCAGAGCCCAAGGGTGGTTCCGCACGGTCACCATAGCTCTTTGGTTAACAGCATTGCGCGTTAACGGAGTTGACGGCTCAGCACTGAGTGGGGGCAGGCACCTCGTGCCAGAACCCGACTGCGGACGACGCTCACTCCGCCCTGACGATGCAGATGCTCCGCGACCGCTTCACCGGCCACCGCCCCCGCCGCGGCCTCGCCACGTCCTCCCGCCTGAAGGGCCACGACCGGATCGCCATCACCCAGCGGGGCGGCAGGGCCGATCCGAAGCCCCCAATGCCGACTCGACCGCCCCGTAGGTGTCCGCGGGCTTCTGCGCCCCGCGGGCCTGCGAGAACGCCTTGCTTCGAAGGTTGTCCCAGTCGATCTGGTGACGGAGCAAAGAGTGCTCTTCCATGATGCTCAGCGCCTTCGACAAGTACGTCCGCGCCGCGGGGGCCATGTCGTCACCAGCCGAATCCTGCGCACCGTTTGTGCATCCCGTCGCTGCGACGACCACTCCGGCCAGTGCCGCACATGCTGGCATGCGCAGCAAACGTCCCAGACCCATCCGTCCCCAGGCTCTCGTCACAGGACGCAACCCTAACGTTAACGATCACCCGCTGATGAGCTCACAGATGAGAAACAAGCACTGACCACGTCAGCCGGGCACGCCCAGTTCGTCCAGGCTGGCGCCGTCCGCCCAGCGCTGCAGCTGATGACCGTCGAGGAGGCGGACGCCACCCTGGCGGAAGGCCCAGACCACGTCCTCACGACTGAAACCGCAACGGTGGACCACGACCCGCGTCAGGCCGTCGATACCCGGGCGGCCCGCCTCCCGCAGAGGAGCGGGCCCGCTCACGGTCTCGTCCTCGCCTGCCGTGGACACGGGACGGAACGCGACGTCGAGTTCACGACCCCGGCGATCCCGGGCGTACAGGCGCGGCCGCCCCTTCCGCGCGGTCAGGTCGACCACCTCCCAGCCATCACGCCGCAGCATCCGCGTAGCCGCCACCACCAGACTCCGGTCATCGAGCCGAGCCAGCTCCGCCGCCGTGTACCGACCGCCGCGCCGGCGGACGACCGCCCGGCGCAGGTGCCTGCCTGCAGTCCCGGCGGCCGCCAGGAGGACGGAACCGACCACTAACCCGACGACGCCAAACGCTCGAAAGAGCCACATGAGCAGCAGCACGAGCGCAAGCACAGCCAGGCCGATACCGACGAAGCCGGGGAGGACATCGCGCAGCTCGGGCCCGTACCGGCCCTGGGCCCGCAGTTCGGAGACCGCCCTCTGACGCTGCGAACGCCGGGACCCAGGCACGGGAGGACGTGCGGTGATACGCGCAGCAGCCCCGATCTGTTAGGCAATGGGGAAGCGCCGTTCCTGCACCAGCGGCAGGCGGCCCGCTGTTTTTCGGCGGCCGCCCGGTTGTCGTGCTCCCGGGCGCACGGCGTTCGCCGGGCACGCGGACCTGTTCGGCTTTCAGCCGTCGCGCCTTCTGATACGCACCCTGGTTGGGGGTCGCGCACAGTGCTTCCGCGAAGTGCAGCCACGGCATGCCAGCCGACCGGCCGTCCTCGATCGCCTTCAGCTGCCCGGCGTCCGCCCGCTCCCGCAGGTACTGCCAAAATGTCGCCCGCAGCACCGCCTTGCCTCGCCGAACACATCGATCAGGCTGTCCTTCGGCTGTTTCGGGTTGACTCGGCGGACGCTTCAAGATCAGTGTGGTGGATCAATTCGTGGTGGTGGGGGGCAACGTGTCGTTACGGCGGTTGCAGGGGTTGGTCCTTATGGGGGCTGTCGTGATCGGCTGGGGGGTGGCGGGATGCTCGTCGGGGATGCAAGCCAGTAGCAGGGCGGTCATCGGGGTCGATGCGCCGATAGCTCTGGCGGATCAGGCCGTTCACTTGAGGATCAGTGGTCTGGTGCCGCACGACGAGATCACTGTCGGCTCGTCGGCGACCGCACGCGACGGCAAGGTGTGGCACGGTCAGGCAACATTCACCGCGGACGATCAAGGTCTCGTTGATCTCTCCACGACGAGGCCGGTGTCGGGGACGTACAACACGGTCGACGGTATGGGCCTGTTCTGGTCGATGAAGCCCCCTACCGGCGATCCGAACAGTGACTACTTCTCCCTCCATTCCCCTGAGTCCTCCCCCTCGTACGCCGTGAAGATCACCGTGACGGCGCATGGCCGGCAGTTGGCGAGTCGCACGCTCACCCGCGAAGGCAAGGCCAAGGGAGTCAGCGCCCGAACACTCACCCTGGCCCACGACAAGGTCGTCGGAGAGATGTTCCTGCCGCGCCCCGGCACGCCCCGGCACCCGGCCGTGTTGGTCTTCGGCGGATCTGAAGGGGGCGTCAGCATGAAGTGGGAGGCGGCTCTGCTGGCCTCCCACGGTTACCCGACGCTGGCCCTGGGCTACTTCGGCGAGCCCGGCCTGCCCGCCACCCTGCGCAACATCCCGCTGGAGTACTTCGCTACCGCCGCCCGCCTGCTGGCGGCCCAGCCCGGCGCGGACCCCTCGCACATCATCGCCATGGGCTACTCCCGAGGCAGCGAACCCGCCCTGCTCCTCGCCGAGGACTATCCCCGCCTGATCCACGGCGTCGTCGTGTACTCCCCGTCGTCCAACGTCAACCAGGGATTCGGCGGGGGCAACGCCTGGACCAAGGACGGGCATCCCATCCCCCAGGGCAGCATCCCGCTCGACCACCTCAGCGGACCCCTACTGGCCATCACCGACCTACGTCAGGGCGATCACCGGGGAGCTGCACGCGGCCCAGGACCGGTATCCGTACCAGGCGCTGATCTACCCCGGGGCCGGGCACGGTGTCGGAACCTTCCCTTTCCTCGCGGAGGGCGCAGTTGACCCATCCCTGGGCGGTAATCGCGTCGGCAACGCTGTCGCGAAGGAGCAGGGCTGGCCCAAGGTCCTCGCCCTCCTCGCCGACATCCAGAAATGATGAGGTGGAGAGGTCGCGGTACAGCAGCGAATTACAGCAAGCAACCCCAGCAACGGCAGCGCCCCACACCGGTCATCAGAAGCCTCCCGGCAGCCTGTATGACAGCTGATGACCGATCTTTGTAGAGCTACGGATCAGAAGGCGTAGCCTGCTAAGCGGTGAGGTCGTCCGCACGGTAAAGGCCGCGACCGGAGTGGCGGCAGCCGGGATACTCCGCAACCCACTTGCAGCAGTAGGGGTCGTGCCACACCATGCCGTAGCTGGTGTTTTTGTCCTGACGGTCAAGGACTCGGTAGCCGATCGATCCGATGTTGTGGGCGAACGTGAACTCCTCAGGCATCGCGGCTCTTTCGATCGGTCCTGGGTACGGGAGGGGGCCGGGGGAGTGCCCCCTCCCGCAACATCAATAATAGTGAGATTTGGTGTGGTGTGAACCCGCCCCTGACCTGGGCTTTCTCGGTGAGAAGCGCTGGCCGTTGACTGCGAGCGCTGGACTCAGCGCATGAGCATGCGGGGGCCGGCGGTGACGGCGGCGGGCGGTTCGTGGTCGCGGTAGTCCGAAACCCGCACGTAGCCGCCCGGCATCGTGTCCAGCCGCAGACCGGGCCCCCAGTCGTCGGTGACTTCCGGGGGGAGATTCTCGACGTCGTCCGCCTCGACCTGCCCGGCCCACCCGGTCACGTCGTGGCCGAGTGCCTGCCGCCACGCGAGCAGGATGGGGAACAGCTGGCCGCAGTCGTCGACCAGGGCGACCGCCCGGGCCTCGTTCGGGCCCGGGCACTCGGCGTAGGTCGGCGCATCGGGGCGGTTGCGCTCTCCGAGCGTCATCAACCAGCGCATCGTCACGACACCTCCAGTTCCAGGCGCGCCGCGTGCGGGGCGCCATGCGCGGCGGATTGCGGGCGACGGGCCGGACGCCGTGACCGCTGTTGGGCACGCAGGGATTCGGCTTCGCCCTGAGCACGTCGTGCGTGCTCGTGCTCTCGGGCGGCTTCGGTGAGGCAGTAGGGCGTCCACCACTGCTTGACGTCGACGGTGCGGACCAGCGAGCCGGGGAGATCGGCCAGCATCAGCAGCAGGACCGGGTCCGGGCGCGCGGTGAACCACCGGGCGACAACCCACCAGGCGGCCACAGCAGCGCGCCGTGCGGGGTGGGCGGCGCGGGCCTCCCGCTCCAAACGGGCCGCTTGCGCCTGGTGGCTGGCTGCCGACCAGGTGAGGAAGCGCAGCAGGGCAGGAGTGTCCCGCTGCCGGGACAGTTGAAGGATCGCGGGCAGGTCTTCGCGCTGCGCGACGTGGGCGGCGCAGGCGTGCAGGACGGCGGTGAGTGCCGCGGCGGTCTTCTGGGACGGATCGTGTCCGGTGGCGGACTCCATCGGGTACACCGTGACCTCGGGGCGGTGGGCCGCGTCGTCGTTGTAGAGGGTCAAGCTCCCCCGAAAGCCCGTGCGGCTGCGGGCGAGCCGCGGCAGGTCCTCGGCAGGGGCGGTGGCCTGGAACGCGTTGACGGGACCGAGACAGGCGCGCACGGCGGTGAACTGGTCCCAGCGGTGGGGGTGGTGGGTACCGGTGACGTGGACGCTGCCACGCATCGCCCCGGACAGTTCGAAGACGACTGCGTCGGCCTCGTAGGGGCCGGCGGTGGCGCGCACGGTGCCGGCGGGCGTGTCGACGGTCAGGCTCGGCCTGGTCATGGGCTGCGGCTCCTCGAGGGGTCGGGTCGTTGGGCTGGGGCCTGCCGCCCCGCGCTCGCCGAAGGGGAGGGTGCGGGCGTCGGGGCGGCAGGTCTTCGGCCAGTGGCGCGCTGGCCGGGTTGGCCGTTCCCGCCTCCCCTGGGGGAGGAGGAGACGGGAACGGCGTCTGTGGGGTCTTGCTGGCGGCCGCGGGGCGTTCCGCGGGCTCTACGCCTCGGGCTCGCTGTAGGTCCAGCAGGAACAGCCCGTGCCGTCGGTTCGGGAACGGCCCCAGAGGCGCACCGGGTCGTGCTCGGGTTCCGGGTAGCCGCACCCGGCACACGGCGGTCCCCATGAGGCGGGCTCGTCCGCCGGGACGGCCGTGTAGACGTCCGGTCGGCTCCACGGGTCGCCCCCGGGCTTGAACGTGACCGAT